>NZ_CALPCF010000034.1:0-1243 GCF_943192965.1 Senimuribacter intestinalis | reverse complement strand
TGAGCTGATACAATAAAGTTGTAATAGGAGTGAGACTTTTGTAAAATATAGTAAAACGAAAGGAGTACCCCTATGATCCATATTGAACCTGAGCTTGAAGCTCAAATTATTAAACTGCATGTGCAAGACGGCAGAACAATGATTAGTTTAGCCGATGAGTTCGGAATATCCCGTTATGTCATTTCACGAATCATAAAAAACTATCGTATGGCAGCCAATAAAAATGCAGAAAGTGCAAAGCAGCTTGCGGATATGGAACGACTGCGGCGCCTTCAGGAAGAGAATGAAGAATTGAAAAAGGAGAACGATTTCCTAAAAAAAGCAGCGGCGTTCTTTGCGAAGGAGGGCAAATAGCAGTCTACAAGTTTATCGACCGGTATGCCAAACGCTACGGAGTAAACTGGCTTCTTGGTCATTTTCATGTTTGTCCAAATGCTTACTACAACTACAAGAAGCACCGCAAAGACGCCAAACAGAAAAAGAAAGCAGCTATCCTTAAATGCATTGAGCGCATTTACCACCAAGCCGGAGGAAGACCAGGCTACCGTATGATGCAGAAGATGCTTGAAAACAAAGGAATTCACTGCAGTGTTCAGACCGTCCGTAAGTATATGAATGTTGAATTAGGGCTGAAGTCTGTTACACGAAAAGCAAAATACCGTTACCACAAAGAAGCTGAAGCATACGAGATTTCAAAGGATTTGCTGGAGCGAGGCTTTACTGCTGAAACTAGAAATTCCAAATGGTGTATAGACTTTACATATCTGTCTTTTGCAGACAAGAAAAAGCGTTACAACTGCACCATTATTGATTTATATGATCGAAGAGTGGTAGCAAGTGTTAACGGAAGGCGCATCAATACAAAACTTGCGATTGACACAGTGAGAAAAGCATTGGAAATATGCGGAAAAGAGGGCGGAATGATTTTGCATAGTGACCGTGGGAGTCAATTTACATCCAAAGAGTTTGTAGATTTTTGTAAAACGCAGGGTATTCGGCAAAGTATGAGCAAACCAGGCTGTCCGTATGATAATGCACCAATGGAACGCTATTTCAACACATTGAAAGCAGAACTTGTCAATCTGAAAGTCTTTCATGATGAAGAAATGCTTTATCGTGAAATTAATGCATACGCTTATGGTTGGTACAACAATGTTAGACCACATTCCTACAACGATGGTCTGCCGCCAGCAAAAGTTATGTAAATGCCACATTGCTATTACAACTTTGCTTGACCAGAACA
>NZ_CALPCF010000033.1:0-1579 GCF_943192965.1 Senimuribacter intestinalis | reverse complement strand
AAAGATATTTAAGACATTAGTCTTTGATATACCATTTAATTAAGAGTTTGATCCTGGCTCAGGATGAACGCTGGCGGCGTGCCTAACACATGCAAGTCGAGCGAGAAGCTGATGACAGATACTTCGGTTGAAGGAGTCAGTGGAAAGCGGCGGACGGGTGAGTAACGCGTAGGCAACCTGCCCTTTGCACAGGGATAGCCATTGGAAACGATGATTAAAACCTGATAACACCATTTGGTTACATGAGCAGATGGTCAAAGATTTATCGGCAAAGGATGGGCCTGCGTCTGATTAGCTAGTTGGTAAGGTAACGGCTTACCAAGGCGACGATCAGTAGCCGACCTGAGAGGGTGAACGGCCACATTGGAACTGAGACACGGTCCAAACTCCTACGGGAGGCAGCAGTGGGGAATATTGCACAATGGGCGAAAGCCTGATGCAGCAACGCCGCGTGAAGGAAGAAGGCCTTCGGGTCGTAAACTTCTGTCCTTGGGGAAGAAGAACTGACGGTACCCAAGGAGGAAGCCCCGGCTAACTACGTGCCAGCAGCCGCGGTAATACGTAGGGGGCAAGCGTTATCCGGAATTATTGGGCGTAAAGAGTACGTAGGTGGCAACCTAAGCGCAGGGTTTAAGGCAATGGCTCAACCATTGTTCGCCCTGCGAACTGGGATGCTTGAGTGCAGGAGAGGAAAGCGGAATTCCTAGTGTAGCGGTGAAATGCGTAGATATTAGGAGGAACACCAGTGGCGAAGGCGGCTTTCTGGACTGTAACTGACACTGAGGTACGAAAGCGTGGGGAGCAAACAGGATTAGATACCCTGGTAGTCCACGCCGTAAACGATGAGCACTAGGTGTCGGGGTCGCAAGACTTCGGTGCCGTAGTTAACGCATTAAGTGCTCCGCCTGGGGAGTACGCACGCAAGTGTGAAACTCAAAGGAATTGACGGGGACCCGCACAAGCAGCGGAGCATGTGGTTTAATTCGAAGCAACGCGAAGAACCTTACCAGGACTTGACATCCCTCTGACAGACCCTTAATCGGGTTTTTCTACGGACAGAGGAGACAGGTGGTGCATGGTTGTCGTCAGCTCGTGTCGTGAGATGTTGGGTTAAGTCCCGCAACGAGCGCAACCCTTGCCATTAGTTGCCAGCAGTAAGATGGGCACTCTAGTGGGACTGCCGGGGACAACTCGGAGGAAGGTGGGGATGACGTCAAATCATCATGCCCCTTATGTTCTGGGCTACACACGTGCTACAATGGCCGGTACAGAAAGCAGCGAAGTCGTGAGGCGGAGCAAATCTCGAAAACCGGTCCCAGTTCGGACTGCAGGCTGCAACTCGCCTGCACGAAGCCGGAGTTGCTAGTAATCGCGGATCAGAATGCCGCGGTGAATGCGTTCCCGGGTCTTGTACACACCGCCCGTCACACCATGGAAGTTGGGGGTGCCCAAAGCCGGCAAGGAAATATGCTGTCTAAGGCAAAACCAATGACTGGGGTGAAGTCGTAACAAGGTAGCCGTATCGGAAGGTGCGGCTGGATCACCTCCTTTCTAAGGAGACGAGATTTTTACACTATGA
>NZ_CALPCF010000032.1:0-2053 GCF_943192965.1 Senimuribacter intestinalis | reverse complement strand
TAGGGGTACTCCTTTCGTTTTACTATATTTTACAAAAGTCTCACTCCTATTACAACTTTATTGTATCAGCTCAAAGGTAGGTATCAGGCAGCAGGTGCGCGCCAGTTTTTCAGAAAATGAATTCAAATATGGCGTTTGGCGAGTGGCTGGCGCCATGTATACAAAAAAACGCTTAGAATATGGCGTTTTCCAGGGAGTGAACGCCAGATATACAAAAAAATCCTGAGATTATGGCGCGCCGGTTTCTCCGCAGCATGAACTGCCACATACCAAATCCCAGCATTTGACCTGAATCCTTTTTCGCTCTAATACTACTTTTACGGCAAAGAGACTGTCTACGCTTGAGACAGTCCCTTTCTCTATTATCTCGATGTACAATTAATCTAAATTGTATTCCTTTGCCAACTCTGCAAATCTAGGCAGGGAATTCATAATCTTTTCGCGGGATACGCAGTATGCCATTCTCACATAGCCTGGGCCTGCAAAAGAACTTCCCGGCACTAACAGAAGATTATGTTTCTTTGCCGCTGCTACAAATTCCTTTTCGTTCTTTACAGGAGACTTCATCCACAGGTAAAATGCACCTTCCGGCTTGGTGCATTCAAATCCCAGCGCAGTCAGGCCGCCGTAGAGCGCTTTTGCATTTTCTTCGTAGTAGGAAACATCGCACTGAGCGTCAACACACCTTGCGATAACCAGCTGCATTAAAGACGGCGCGTTGGTGAAACCGCCCAGACGGTTAGCAACAGTTACAGCCTGAATAAATTCTTCAGCACCGTCGGATTCGTCAGGAATTACAACATAACCGATACGTTCACCTGGAAGTGACAGGGATTTACTGTAGGAATATGCCACAACAGTATTATCGTAGTATTTTGTCATATACGGTACATCTACACCGCCAAATGCCAGTTCTCTGTACGGCTCATCAGAAAGCAGGTAAATTACTGTTCCATATTCTTCCTGCTTTTTCTTTAAAATATCAGCAATGCCCTTTACAATTTCCTCCGGATATACTGCACCTGTTGGATTGTTCGGATTGTTAACGATAACAGCCTTGGTCTTAGGGGTAATTTTGGCTTCAAATTCATCCAGTTTTGGCATAAATCCGCCTTCAGGATTTGGAGAAACTGCAACAGTTACGCCGCCGTAAGTCTTAATATAGTTGCCGTACTCAAGGAAATATGGTGCAAACACGATTACTTCTTCACCCTCATTGAGCATCGTTCTGAGCAAAATATTCAAAGCACTCCCTGCTCCGACAGTCATAATGATATTATTTTCTGTAAAGCTTGTGCCGAAACGCCGGTTCAAATTGCCTGCTACAGCAGCTCTGGTTTCTGGAAAACCTGCATTACTCATATAGCCATGTACATACAGCGGATCATCATTTTGGATAATATCTATGATTGCTTCTTTTACTTCCTCTGGCGCTGGAACGCTAGGGTTACCTACGCTGAAATCAAAAACATTTTCAGGACCAAATTCTTCTGCCATTCGCTTTCCTTCTTCAAACATAGCTCTTACAACAGAGCTTCCTTCTACAAAAGGAACCATTTTCTTTGAAATCATGTTTCTCTACCTGCCTTTCTTCTATCAAAACACTTTTCTTTCTCCTAAAATACTTATATTTTACTCCAAGTTCGTTAGAATTTCAAACAAAATTTCAGATTATTTCAAAACTCTTTCATGCTTTATCGCTGCTATGCGCTGACTTCGCTTTGAGCAAGTTTCCAGTACAGCCTGCTTTACCGAAAATCCGCACTAATCCGCACTTTAGATACGATTCCTTCACGCCATGTTTTAATTCTATTTTTGTATACAAGGCACAGACATATGGGAAAGTGCCATATAACGAGAAGTTTTGAGAAAACCCGGCGTCCATAAAAGAAAAAGTCGCCGGATAGTCAGTAAGTTTCCAGCATCCTGTGTCAAAATGTTAAAAAACTGGCTTTAGGAGCAAACCGTACGCCAGTTTGTTCTGGTCAAGCAAAGTTGTAATAGCAATGTGGCATTTACATAACTTTTGCTGGCGGCAGACCATCGTTGTAGG
>NZ_CALPCF010000031.1:0-2638 GCF_943192965.1 Senimuribacter intestinalis | reverse complement strand
ATAGCTTTTTACATCCTCCACTCTTGCGTACCTGACATTTACTTAGGCAAACTGGAATTCACCTTGGCAATTGACCTAAAAATAAGTAGGATGATTTTCCAGTGTTCAAGTAGAGTTCGCATGATAGTTCCTTTCAATGTTTAGTTCAATATGATTCATTATAACATAAATTGAGGACTATATTGATGTTAATTTATGTAAATTATAAAAAGATAGGAAACTAAAAATATGAAAAACACAAGGAAAAAGCTGCTTCTTTTGAAGCAGCTAATAATATAACTAGTTAGTTCTTGTCGGTCATTCTTCGGATTCTTTTTCCGTTAAAAGTTTTTCGTACTCAGTAAAAATCGCGTCTTTAATTTTGGATCTAGTCTCGGAAAGTAGCGGATGCGCGATGTCTCTGAAGTCACCTTCTCCCATCTTTCTGCTAGGCATGGCAATGAATAGTCCGTTCTGTCCTTCAATAATCTTGATGTCATGTACTACGAATTCGTCATCAAATGTGATAGAGACCACGGCTTTCATTTTTCCTTCGTCGTTAATCTTACGGATTCTTACATCAGTTATGTTCATAATTGACCACCTTTCTTGCCGTATGGTGCCCATAAAGGCACTATTATTATATAACATTTTCCAGTGTGTGGCAATATTTAATAACTAAAATATCTGATTCTTTCAGGTTGTTTTAGGATGATTTGATTAAAAGTCGATATTCAATTTTGCGTAGAGGTCCTAGGCTCCTAGCTTAAGGTGTGCCTCTTTTTCAAAGAAGTCTTTGGTTTCTCTAGCAACAACGCCGCTAAGGGCAACCAGTGCAATCAGGTTCGGAATTGCCATTAGTCCGTTGAAAATATCAGCGATGGTCCATACTGCTTCAACGGTCAGGAATGGTCCAATTAGCACTGCAAAAATGTACAGCCATTTGTAAGTCATAAGAATACTTTTTTTCTTGCCTGCCAGGTATTCCAGACATCTTTCTGAATAATAGTCCCAGCCAAGAATTGTTGTGAATGCAAAGAATGAGAGACACATCATCAGGATGAACGCACCTGTGCTCTGACTCCAAGGGAGCCCTTTGCCGAAAGCATACGCAGTACATTCTGCACCTTCAAGGCCCTGCTCAGTTGCTCCTGTAATAATCAGGGTAGTTCCTGTCATGGTACAGATGATGATAGTATCAATGAAAGTACCTGTCATAGAAATCAATCCCTGTCTTACACTGGTCTTTGTCTGTGCTGCTGCAGCTGCAATTGGTGCGCTGCCAAGGCCTGCCTCATTAGAAAAAATTCCTCTTGCAACACCTTTTTGAACGGCTACCATCATAGCTCCAAGAGCGCCGCCTGCGACAGCTTTTAAGCCGAATGCGGACTGTACGATAGTGACGATGGCGGCAGGGAACGCTTTAATATTATAAAGAATAATAGCAAGACATACGACAACGTAAGTGATTGCCATAAATGGGACGATAATGGTGGTAACGCTGGAAATACGCTGGATACCTCCAATTACAACTAATGCTGTTGCAACTGCAACGATGATAGCTGTTGCAACTACTGCAATAGAGTATTCCGCTCCCAAAAGCGTTATGGTATGCTGACCGTTAGGATCCGCAAAGTTCTTTACAGCGGAGGCAATCCCGTTTACTTGTGTAATCGTACCGATTCCGAGAAGTCCTGCGCCGATTCCGAAAATCGCAAACAGCTTTGCAAGCCACTTCCAGCTTGTGCCCATACCTTTTTCGATGTAGTAGAAAGGACCACCCAGGGCATGTCCCTCTGCGTCGATGGTTCTGTACTTGATAGCGAGCACACCTTCGGAATACTTAGTTGCCATACCGAAGAAAGCTGCAACAATCATCCAGAACAGAGCGCCGGGACCGCCTGCAACAACGGCAGTGGCAACACCTACGATGTTTCCTGTACCGATGGTGGCTGCCATAGCAGTGCAAAATGCGCCGAAGCTGGTAACTTCACCTTCACCACCTTCTTCATTGCTGACCATAAACTTTAAGGCCTTTCCCAGTTTTCTGATTTGCAAAAGCTTAACACGGCAAGTCAAAAGAATACCGGTACCCATGATGAGCACGATGAGGGGAATGCCCCAGACGAAATCGTCTATGCTCTTGATTAATTCTGTGAAATTCATTGTTTCATCTCCTCTTTTTGATAATCTAAAGCAAAACAAAAGCCGAATTTAGCAAATTCGGCTCTGGAGGGATGACATAAGCTATTTAGATTGAACTATTGGCTCTGTCCTCTTTGCCTGAGATATCACGGATAGGCTGCTTAGACCTGCCCGCTTAAACCTTCGGCGACCTTTCGGTTCTCTCCAGAGAGATAGTTTTCTTTCAGACCGGCAGAATATCTTTGCCAGTCGACATGTAAACTAACGTACTAGAGTCTATCATACAAATTTAAGTTTGGCAAGGAATTTTTTGTACAAGGATACTTTCGCGCCTTTATTGTAGTAATAAGTTTTAGAAAGAAATAATCTCGAAAAAGTTTACAGCTATATTCTTCAACTTTTTTGTCAAATGGTAAACATTTTTGAGCGGAATATGTTATAATGATTCCAGAATAATTTTTACGACGTTTCACAAGGTAGGAATCATTGAATCGCTCCTTTCGATTCAAGAAGG
>NZ_CALPCF010000030.1:0-2989 GCF_943192965.1 Senimuribacter intestinalis | reverse complement strand
AAGGTCAAGTGAAGAAGAGCATAAGGCGGATGCCTTGGCACTGGGAGCCGACGAAGGACGTGACAAGCTGCGAAAAGCTGCGGGGAGGAGCAAATATCTGCTGATCCGCAGATATCCGAATGAGGGAACTCACCTGTGGTAATGCACAGGTATCCATAACTGAATCAATAGGTTATGAGAAGGAAACGCGGGGAACTGAAACATCTAAGTACCCGCAGGAAGAGAAAGAAACATCGATTTCCTAAGTAGCGGCGAGCGAAAGGGAAAGAGGCCAAACCGATAGCTTGCTATCGGGGTTGCGGACACTCAAGATGTATCCATTGTTGATAGTCGAATATGTTTGGAAAGGCAAACCGAAGAAGGTAAAAGTCCCGTAGACGAAATTGACAAGGAGCAGAGTGGATCCAGAGTAGGACCGGACACGTGAAACCCGGTCTGAAGCCGGGGGGCCCACCCCCCAAGCCTAAATACTACCCAGTGACCGATAGAGAATAGTACCGTGAGGGAAAGGTGAAAAGAACCCCGGGAGGGGAGTGAAAAAGAACCTGAAACCTTATGCTTACAAGCAGAGGGAGCGCAAGTGACCTCGTACTTTTTGTAGAACGGGCCAACGAGTTATGGTATGCAGCGAGGTTAAGGTGTAAAGCACTGGAGCCGAAGTGAAAGCGAGTCTTAATAGGGCGAGAAGTTGCATGCTGTAGACCCGAAACCGGGTGACCTATCCATGAGCAGGTTGAAGTAACTGTAAAAGGTTATGGAGGACCGAACCCATATCTGTTGAAAAAGGTTGGGATGACTTGTGGATAGCGGTGAAATTCCAATCGAACTCGGAGATAGCTGGTTCTCCTCGAAATAGCTTTAGGGCTAGCCTCACAGAAAGATACCCGGAGGTAGAGCACTGAATGTTCTAGGGGCCTTCACCGGTTACCGAAAACTATCAAACTCCGAATGCCGGAATATCATATGTGGGAGTCAGACTATGTGAGATAAGTTTCATAGTCGAAAGGGAAACAGCCCAGACCAACAGCTAAGGTCCCAAAATGTAAGTTAAGTGGAAAAGGATGTGGAGCTGCATAAACAGCTAGGATGTTGGCTTAGAAGCAGCCACTCATTTAAAGAGTGCGTAATAGCTCACTAGTCGAGTGGCTCTGCGCCGAAGATAAACGGGGCTAAAACTTACTACCGAAGCTTTGGATACAGAAATGTATGGTAGAGGAGCATCGTATACTGGGAAGAAGCAAATTCGTAAGGATTTGTGGACTGTATACGAGAGAGAATGTTGGCATGAGTAGCGCAAGGCAGGTGAGAATCCTGCCCGCCGAAAATCTAAGGATTCCTGAGGAAGGTTCGTCCGCTCAGGGTTAGTCGGGACCTAAGCCGAGGGCGAAAGCCGTAGGCGATGGATAACAGGCAGAGATTCCTGTACCACCGGAGGTCGTTTTAAGCGAAGTGGGGACACAGAAGGATAGACTGAGCACGCCGCTGGTAGAGCGTGTCCAAGCGTCGAGGTAGGCAATGTAGGCAAATCCGCATAGTCAATACTGAGGCGTTACGGGGTGGCAAGTAAGCCGGAAGCAGTCGATTTCACGCTGTCAAGAAAAGCCGCTAGCAAGACCCGAGGTGCCCGTACCGCAAACCGACACAGGTAGATGAGGAGAGAATCCTAAGGCGAGCGAGAGAACTATTGTTAAGGAACTCGGCAAAATGACCCCGTAACTTCGGGAGAAGGGGTGCCTGCTTCGGCAGGCCGCAGTGAAAAGGCCCAGGCAACTGTTTACCAAAAACACAGGTCTCTGCAAAAGCGAAAGCTGAAGTATAGGGGCTGACGCCTGCCCGGTGCTGGAAGGTTAAGGGGAAGTGTCATCCGTGAGGAGAAGCACAGAACTTAAGCCCCAGTAAACGGCGGCCGTAACTATAACGGTCCTAAGGTAGCGAAATTCCTTGTCGGGTAAGTTCCGACCCGCACGAAAGGCGTAATGATCTGGGCACTGTCTCAACAATAGACTCGGTGAAATTGTAGTACCGGTAAAGATGCCGGTTACCCGCAGCAGGACGGAAAGACCCCGTGGAGCTTTACTGTAGCTTGATATTGAGTTTCGGCGTTGCATGTACAGGATAGGTGGGAGACAAAGAGATCAGTACGCCAGTATTGGTGGAGTCACCGTTGGGATACCACCCTTGTAACGTTGGGATTCTAACCATGTATCGTAATCCGGTACTGGGACAGTGTCAGGTGGGCAGTTTGACTGGGGCGGTCGCCTCCTAAAGAGTAACGGAGGCGCCCAAAGGTTCCCTCAGCGCGGACGGAAATCGCGCGAAGAGTGCAAAGGCAGAAGGGAGCTTGACTGCAAGACAGACAAGTCGAGCAGGGACGAAAGTCGGGCTTAGTGATCCGGTGGTACCGAGTGGAAGGGCCATCGCTCAACGGATAAAAGCTACCCCGGGGATAACAGGCTGATACCCCCCAAGAGTTCACATCGACGGGGGTGTTTGGCACCTCGATGTCGGCTCGTCTCATCCTGGGGCTGAAGTAGGTCCCAAGGGTTGGGCTGTTCGCCCATTAAAGAGGTACGCGAGCTGGGTTCAGAACGTCGTGAGACAGTTCGGTCCCTATCCGCTGTGGGCGTTGGAGATTTGAGTGGAGCTGTCCTTAGTACGAGAGGACCGGGATGGACATACCTCTGGTGTACCAGTTGTTCTGCCAAGGGCATAGCTGGGTAGCTACGTATGGAAGGGATAAGCGCTGAAAGCATCTAAGTGCGAAGCCCCCCACAAGAAGAGATCTCCTCCTAAAAGGTAAGACCCGTGGGAGACTACCACGTAGATAGGCCTCAGGTGGAAGTGCAGTAATGCATGTAGCTGAGAGGTACTAATCGGTCGAGAACTTGACCAGTGGTTTTACGAAGAGTTTGTTGATTGTTATTCAGATTTGAGGGTATATACCTCAAGAGAAAAGAAGCTGCGAAGAATTTTTCAAGAGCTGACGCGG
>NZ_CALPCF010000029.1:0-3658 GCF_943192965.1 Senimuribacter intestinalis | reverse complement strand
TCTGCCAAATCGTTTAAGTAGCAGTTGGTGAATACGATATGTTCGCCAAAGATGTCCTCCAGATTATTTTTGATAAACTTGATAGCCTCTGAGTTCTCACTGGTGCGATAAATTAAAGAAACTCGTTTCATCTAAATAAAACCTCCTGATAAATCAATGAAAAGTCTGAAACAAAATAATGACAGTGTAAAGCAGCTGCATAGAAATAATCAAAACGCAAAAAGTCAGGAATGCATAAACCAGTGCAACAATTGTCCAGGGCTTAGAATAGCCGGGAAGAACTTTGAACTGTTTTTCTATACGTATGGTATTTCTGTCGATAAGTCTTTCGAAGAAATTATTAATTGGAACGGCATCGATAATACCAAGCCTGAAAAATGGGATGGTAAAGTCCGGCTTGTCGGCGGGTGCGGGATTATCTGTTTTATAAAAGTGCACGCCATTTTTACTGAAGACAGCATACTTAATTTTATCCAGCTCAATAGATGCAGAGCGCTTCAGCAGGATATTGTGGTAGGTGATAGTATTTTCATCGTAAGTGGTAAAGAAAAACTTGTAGCCAAAGAATATGGCGGTCAACACGATAAAAATAGTCAAGTAATATATAATAGTAGGAAGAAGAAATACTTCGTAACCTTCTAACTTGTATGCTTTTATCTGTATCATTAATATTAGTCTGAGAAGAAAGTAGGCTAATATCATGAGATAAAATACAATCTTAGATTTGTTAGTATAGGTATACGGAATTTTGTACATAAAATAGACCTCCTTGTTTATAGCAACATAGAATGCAAGAATCGTACCATAAAAAGAACTGTTTTACAAGTAAGATAAGATGAAATAAGGTGGACAATGAGATAAAATGGGGTAATATCCAGTTTTGATAAATTAGCGCATTCTTCTTGGGGGAGTGAACCCTAGACAGAAATGTGTGTTTTGTGAGTTTTTGTCGATTTAGAAAGAAAAGAAAATATGTTGGCACGGTGTTTGCGTAAGAAATGGGGTGACTACGTAGTAATCCGTTATAACCTGATTTTACTTTTTTGGAGGTAGTATTTATGATGAATTATATTTGGCTGTTCCTCATGGCAGTAGCAGTCATTGCCGGTGCAGCAACCGGTACAATCAGCGAAGTACAGGACAACCTCTTCGCATTTGCTGACACTGCAGTAGAACTTGCTATCGGCTTAATCGGTACTATGGCATTCTTCTGCGGGCTGATGAAAATTATGGAAGACGCAGGTCTTTGTGAGAAACTGGGTAATGCGCTTTCCCCTGTTATGAAGTTTTTATTCCCTGGCGTACCAAAGGGACACCCTGCAAATTCTGCAATTGCAATGTACATTGCAGCCAGCGTTTTAGGTCTGGGTAATGCCTGCACACCGCTGGGTATCAGAGCTATGCAGGAACTGCAGACACTGAACAAAACAAAGAATATCGCAACAGATGCACAGTGCATGGTTATGGCCATTTCCACTGGTTCTATTTGTCTGATTCCTACAACTGTAATTGCAATGCGTACTGCTATTCAGGCAGAGGGCGCTGCTGAAATCGTAGGACCTACAATTCTGACTACTATGTGTGCTGCAATTGTTTGTGTTATCATGACAAAACTTTTAGGCAGACTGAAAGTATTCAAGTATGACAATATTATTGAAAAAGAAAGAGCAGCTGGAAAATTACAGATTAATGAAGACTACATCGGTAATGATCCACTTGTTCTGAGCGGAAAGGAGGCGTAAAAAATGACAGACGTTTTAAACTTTTTATCAGCATATCTGATTCCTGTTTTCGTTGTGGCAGTGCCGCTTTACGCATTATTCTTTAAGAAAGTTCCAATTTACAGTTCTTTTACAGAAGGTGCAAAAGAAGGTTTTGAAACTGGTATTATGATTATTCCTTATCTGGTTGCAATGCTTTGTGCAATCGGTATGTTCCGTGCTTCTGGCGCTATGGATTGGCTTGTAGCCGTATTAGAACCTGTTACAAGTATTGTGAATATGCCTGCTGAAGTACTTCCGATGGGTCTGATGCGTTCTCTTTCCGGCGGTGGTGCGCAGGGACTTTGTGCAGACCTTCTGGAAACCTACGGAACTCAGTCTCAGATTGGTCGTGTAGCTTCTGTTGCTTTCGGTTCTACAGAAACTACATTCTATGTACTGGCTGTTTACTTTGGTGCAGTTGGCGTAACCAACACAAGACAGTCCATGCTTGCTGGTATCGCAGGAGACTTATTCTCCCTGATTATGGCAGCGATAATTGTTAATATCATGTGGTTCTAAGCTTGGTATAAATTTGTAATTTAATTTGAACAACAAGCGTTAGAGATGAATTTAATGAAACGAGGTGGCTCACATGACATATCCGAAGAGATTAAAAGCCGGTGACGTGATTGGATTGGTTGCGACCAGTTCCCCGGTAGAAGAAGAAAGAGCAAAACAGAGCAAAGCTGTTTTGGAACAGCTGGGATTCAAAGTAAAAGCTGCAGACAATCTGTTTGCTTCTAAAGGCGGATACATGGCTGGAGAAGAAGAACTGAGAGGTCGCTGGCTCAATGATATGTTTGCTGATGACGAAGTAGATGCAATCTTTTGTCTCAGAGGCGGAGACGGCGCTAACCGTATTCTGGATTATTTAGATCTGGATGTTATCAGAAAGAATCCGAAAATTTTTGTCGGCTACAGCGATGTGACCAGTTTGCATTTGCTCTTTAACCAGGAATGCGACCTGGTGACTTACCACGGTCCGATGGTATCTTCCAATATGGTGGACGATTTTGACCAGGAAAGCAAAACTGCATTCTTTGAAGCGCTGACTGCAGAAGACGCTTATACATATAAAGCTCCGGAAGGATTCCCGATTGGAGTTGCCCGCGAGGGAAAAGCAAGCGGCATTCTGGTAGGCGGAAACTTAACTGTAATGTGTGCGTCGGTCGGTACACCTTGCGAGATTGATACTAAGGGAAAAATTCTCTTTATTGAAGAAATCGGTGAGCATATCGGCAATCTGGACAGACACATTTACCAGCTCCGAAATGCGGGTCTTCTGAAAGACGCTGCCGGCATTCTGCTGGGACAGTTCACAAGATGTAATGTAGACGTGGAAGGCTATGATATCGTACAGGTAATGCTGGAGGCGACAAAAGGTCTTGATATTCCTATCATGTACAACATTCAGTCCGGTCACGGTGCACCAATGATTACCATCCCTATGGGTGGAACTTGCGTGATGGATACAGAAAAAGGTGAAATTACTTTTCCTGTAGAAATGGTGTAAAATATAGAAGAAAAAGCAATATGATAAAAACAGAGGAAGGCTGCAGAATATGCAGAATTACCTCTGTTTTCTTTTTCTATTCTTTTGTATCTTGTGTCAGGCGGGCAAGTCCTTTTTCGGTAATTTTTGTGCCATGACGCCCCTTGCCGACCTCAATGAATCCCTGCTGAGATAAATCTCCTAAAAACTCTCGCAACTTGCCGTCGCTGAGCCTGATTCCAGAGGTTTTGAGGGTTTGTACCAATGAGGCTCTGCCTATACCATGGGTGAGCTGGGTGTGCTCGCTGATGGCTTTGAGAATTGCAAGATTGAGGCTGGCATTTGAAAGTCGGACAGTGGTCGTGCTGTTTTGTTCTGTAATCTGAGGAGGTAAAGCAGAAAG
>NZ_CALPCF010000028.1:0-7023 GCF_943192965.1 Senimuribacter intestinalis | reverse complement strand
ATGGAAGAGGTGATGTAATGCTTTGGTGTGAAAACTGCAAAAAAGCGGTAGAACCGCAAGAAATGGTTACATACGACATTCCCAACCTGAACGTTGGAGGATTTGAGAAGATAGTTACCTACCACTGCCCGGACTGTGGCGAAGAGGTGTATTTAGAAGCTGGTAAATGTGTGATGTGCGGAGAAAATACCGCACCGGACAAAAAACTCTGTGAACACTGCTTTAAAGAAATAGATGGGGCGGTGAATGAGTTATCGAATTCGTTAAAATTGACATTTAAAGATGTGCTTTACGGCATATCGGAATACTTGGATATGGAGGAATAGGAAATGTATAAAATTACTTTGAAACAGGGATATGATGATATTGAGTTTTGTTTTAACGATATGGCAAGTGCACTGGTGTTTGTTGAAAATGCAATAAGGCATGGCATACCTTGCACAAGGAACGATGAAGAGCAGAAAGTTGAAGCAATCGTTGAAAAGATGAATCCGGAGGATTTGAATGTGGAGGATAAAGAATGTTAGGTAACTTGCTGAAAATTCAAGAGGAGTTAAAAGCTCCAAAGGGGCAATATAACAGCTTTGGTAAATATAATTATCGCTCTTGCGAGGATATTTTAGAGGCAGTAAAGCCATTACTGCAAGCACATAGTTGCACTTTAACTTTGTCCGATGACATCGTACAGGTCGGAGAAAGGTATTACGTAAAAGCAACTGCGACGATTGTGACTGATAACGGTGAATCAGTGGCGGTCACAGCCTTTGCTAGGGAGTCGCTTGACAAAAAGGGTATGGACGATAGCCAAATCACAGGAACGGCATCATCATACGCAAGAAAATATGCCCTAAACGGACTCTTCTTGATTGATGACACAAAAGACGCAGACACAAACGAACACAGAACAGAGCGGACACAGAGAGCGGCAAAGACGATGACAAAGACTGAACCGAAAGACCCGAACAAGATTACATTTAGAGAAAAGGTCATCATTCTTGCAAATGAAAGAGGTATCCCGCTCAAAGAACTAATGAAGGATTATGGAATTACGAAAGACACAACAGAAGAACGCTTTGCAGAAATACTAAAGGATATGGAGGGATAACATGCAAGACGTTACAAAAGACAGAGATAAATACATAGGTGGTTCTGACGTACCTATTATCATGGGATTATCCCCATTTAAGACAAGGTGGCAGCTGCTGCAGGAAAAGGCTGGAATTGCCAAAAACGATTTTGCAGGAAACGCTTACACCGAGTATGGAAATGTGATGGAGCCGAAAATCAGAGAATACGTCAATACGCTGCTTGGCTGCAGTTTTATTGAAGACAAAGAAGAAAATGGATTCATGCGTTACCATTATGACGGACTTGACAGAGAAAGTGGAGTAGCGCTTGAAATTAAAACAACGTCGCAGATTCACGACAACATAAGTGGATATAAAAAGTATCTCGTGCAGCTTTTAACCGGTATGAGAATGGTCGGGGCAATGGAAGGATTTCTTGCCGTATATGAACGACCGGAAGACTTCGATGAAGAGTTTGACGCTGACCGCCTAAAATTGTTTTTAGTAAATCTGAACGATTACAAGGATTTGCTCACTGACATAAATATAGCGTGTCAAAATTTTTGGAGTGACCTTGAAGCATTGAAAGAAAATCCGTTCATGATGGAGGAAGATTTACAACCCTTTCCGGTAATTGTCAATGCGCAGATTGTATGCCGATTAGAAGAACAGCTGGCAGCGTACAAGGACATTGAAATGCAGTGCAAAGCGGCTAAAGCAGAGTTAAAGCAAGCGATGGAAACCTACAACATTAAGTCGTGGACAACACCTAACGGTACAAAAATAACTCTTGTACCGGACGGCGAGGATAAGACGGTTAGAGAATTTGACCTGAAAAAATTTGAAGAATTCCATCCGGAATTGATAGAACCATACATGGTGGACAAGGTTAAGAAAGGAAGGTCTGGGTATGTCAAAATCACGCTACCAAAGGTATAAAAGTGTTATGCAAAAAGATACAGATTGCTGCATGATATGTGGCAGTCCAAGAATGCTAGAATGGCATCACATCTTTGGAGCTGCCAACAAAAAGAACTCTGAAAAGTACGGTTTGATGGTAAGACTTTGCCACAACTGCCACAACGAGCCGCCGCACGGTGTGCACCATAACGCTGAACTTATGCGGTCGCTGCGTAGACACGGTCAGATGGTGTTTGAAGAAATCCATAGCAGAGAAGAGTTCGTGCGAATATTCGGAAGGAACTACATTTATGAAACTGATTAAAGATGTAAGAATGGAAGTCTTGCCGTATCATACCAACATCGTTATCTCTTGCGAGAGGGGGCAAAACAAAGCCATAGAAAGACTTTTGCAGGAGATTAACATCATTGACCCAAAGAAAGATTATGACATCTCTATTAAGCCGAAAAGGCGCAGGCGGTCGCTTGATGCAAACGCCTATTTATGGGTGCTGATAGGGAAATTAGGAGAGAGGCTTAACAAATCAGATATTGAAATTTATAGGGAGCAATTAAAAGACAATGGAGTGTTCGAGATTATCCCTATTAGAGCGGACGCAATGGCACGATGGATAGCGGTATGGGGAAGTAAAGGCATTGGCTGGGTATGTGATGATTTGGGAGAGTGTAGGAATACGCCCGGTTATCACAATGTTAAATGCTACTACGGCAGCAGTACATATAACACAAAGGAAATGGCAAGGTTGATAGACTCTGTTGTTAACGAGTGCAAGGAGCAAGGCATAGAGACCTTGCCGCCGTACGAACTGGCACGCTTGAAATCAATGTGGGGTGATGGCTGATGGAAGGATATATCAAACTCTATAGGAAGCTGATAAAATCTCCCATTTTCCAAAATGAAAAGTTGCTGAAAATTTGGATTTGGTGTCTCTGCAGAGCGAATCACCGTGATACTGAAACGATAGTGGGGCTTAGAAAAGTACAGCTGCAAAAAGGACAGTTTGTGTTCGGTCTGATAAAGGCTTCGCAAGAACTTCAAATCCCCAAAACGACACTTTACCGGAATTTGAGAACGCTTTGTGAATTCGGCATGATAAGCATAAAATCGGAAAACAAATTTTCTGTTGCGACCGTTGAAAACTGGGAGAAATACCAGTGCCTAGACCCCGAAAGTAAAAAAGAAACGGAAAACAAGCGGAAAACAAATGGAAAGCAAACGGAAACAGACAAGAATGATAAGAATGTAAAGAATGATAAAGAAGATATATATACGTCAGATTATCAGACTGTGGTAGACGCATATAACCGGATTTGTCATTCGCTGCCCAAATGCACCATCTTATCATCGAAAAGGAAAATGGCACTACACGCTAGATTTGAAAGTAAGTTCCGACCAGCCGATTTTATAGAAGTGTTCAAGAAAGCAGAAGCAAGTGATTTCCTTTCCGGGCGAAATACCAAATGGAAAGCGAACTTTGACTGGCTGATAAACGAGAACAACATGTTAAAGGTGCAGGAAGGCAATTATGATAACAGAAAGGAACAAGGACATGATTCTGGATATCACGCAGATGAGAGAGCGCAGGGAGCGGATACAAGCGGAGATTACGACTATTCAAAGTTCTTCTCTGACTGAGGAAAGTTTCGGCAGGTTGCAGGACTTAATAGACCAGCTTGAGGCAATTGATATTGAACTGGAAGCGGAGGAACGCAGGGCAGAACGCATGCTTACAGAGTGCGATTTGGGGCGGCGGTTTGCGGATAGAACCTTTCGGAACTTTGATGGAAACGCCTTTAACGCAGCTTATCAGACGGCATTAGATTATGCTACGAATTTCCCGGAAAATCATGGCGAGGGGTTGTTGTTTACCGGGAATCCTGGAACAGGAAAAACCCACCTTGCAGCGGCGATAACGAATCACATTATCGGGGTGCATAAGGTGCCGGTCAAGTTTGTCAGCTATGTTGATTTTCTTGAAAGTCTGAAAGCTGGGTTCAGCGGTAAAGAAAAAGAGGACGAAGTAAAGCGGCTAAACGAAATCCCTTTACTGGTGATTGACGATTTAGGAAAAGAAAGGACAAGCGAATGGTCTAACGCAGTCCTTTACAGGATTGTAAACATGAGATATGAACACTGTCTGCCGGTTATCATCACAACGAATGAGACTATATCAGACCTTGAAAAGGCGGTGGGAGAAGCAACCGTATCGAGGCTAATGGAAATGTGTAAAGGTGTAAGAATGGTCGGAGCAGATCACAGAAAAGAAAGTCTAAGGAGGAAATAACATGGACGAAAGAATTAAGCAGATTACTAACTACTACGGGTATGGCAAGCAGAAAATACAGCTGATGGAAGAACTGGGCGAACTCATGCAGGCTATCAGTAAGTACGATAGGGCGGAATATGGCTTTGAAATTTATAACGCATTTTGGAATATTGTAGATGAGTTAGTAGATGTGCAGGTGATGATAGACCAGTTAAGAGAATTACTTCATGTATCACCTGAATGTTTTGAGGGGAAATACAATGCAAAATTGAATAGGCAGATAAAGAGAATTGAGGACGAGAAACTTGTATACGTAATTGACGCAGTGCATGAGGTTGGCGGCAAGGAATATAGCTGGCGAGTTCCTGAAAATAAACAGCTGCCAAAAGTCGGACAAATTGTATATGTAAATGCACAAGGCGATGTTAAGCCGGTAATCTTAAAGAGAATCCGCAGAATGGCTAGAAAAGATGCTAAAAAGCTTAAAACGATGGTAGGTGACAGACTTGAACAGCAGGAATAAAGGGGCAAGATTTGAGCGAGAACTTGCCAAAACTCTTAAAGGTTACGGATACGACTGCCGGAGAGGGCAACAGTACTGCGGAGCGAACGGTGACGCTGATGTAGTAGGGCTGCCGGGAATCCATATTGAAGCAAAGCACGTGGAGCGACTGAACATCTACGACGCTATGGCACAGGCAGTAAGAGACTGCCGAGAGAGTGAACTTCCGGCAGTATTCCACAGGAAAAACTATTGCGAAACACTAGTAACAATGCGGTTAGACGACTGGATAAAGTTGTACCGAGAATGTGAGACAGGAAATGATCTGGAAGCCAAGAAGATTTAACAGGAAAAAGAACCTGGATAAAGAATTAGCCAACTACGGAGACATCTATATCGTACAGAGCGAACTGGTAGAAGCAACGTGTTATGGTCTGCAAGCAGGTACGTTTGCGATAATACGACCGATTGGGGCTCTGCTTTGTAATCTTGACGATGTTCCGGCGGCAGCAGAAGAGCTGGAAGACGATGTAAAAACAGAAGTGCTGTCTGTTTATGCAGATATCAGGCAGATGGGATTGGAAAGGGTGTGGTGATATGAGAATCTGTGGAGAATGCAAACACTTAGAAAAATACCATGAAAACGTGTACTTATGCACCAAGAAAAAGAACACGGTAAGTAAGAAAAAATTAGGAGTTACTACAGATTGCCCAAACTGGGAAGAAAAGAGGGAGAAATGAAAAAATACGAATTTATAGGTGAAGTAATACAAATCGATGGACATAATCTGAAACGGATTAGAGCGCTTATAGACTTTGGAAAAGTAAAAGCGAATGAAATTGGAGGCTACATCGAGTCTGAAAATAATTTATCTCATTCCGGAGATGCTTGGATTTCCGGAAATGCTCAGGTTTACGGAAATGCTCAGGTTTACGGAGATGCTCGGGTTTGCGGAGATGCTCAGGTTTCCGGAAATGCTCAGGTTTGCGGAGATGCTCTGGTTTCCGGAGATGCTCAGGTTTGCGGAGATGCTCGGGTTTCCGGAGATGCTTGGATTTACGGAAATGCTCAGGTTTACGGAAATGCTCAGGTTTACGGAGATGCTCAGGTTTACGGAGATGCTCAGGTTTACGGAGATGCTCAGGTTTACGGAGATGCTCGGGTTTGCGGAGATGCTCAGGTTTCCGGAAATGCTCAGGTTTACGGAGATGCTCGGGTTTACGGAGATGCTTGGATTTACGGAAATGCTCAGGTTTGCGGAGATGCTCGGGTTTACGGAGATGCTCGGGTTTGCGGAGATGCTCAGGTTTCCGGAGAAAATGATATTTTTACAATTGGACCAATCGGTAGTAGACAAGATATAACTACGTTTTTTAAAACCTGTACTGGATATATTGGCGTAAGATGTGGCTGCTTTTGGGGTACGCTGCAGGATTTTTTGGACAAAGTTAATGAGAGGCATGGGGATAACGAGTTTGGACAAGCATACAGACTAGCAGCGGAAATTGCAAAATTAAAGATGGAGAATAAGTAACGATGAAACGATATGAACAGTTAAACGGATTACTTGGAGAAACTGAGACACCGGAAGATATGGCGTTAAAGTCAACGATTACATATTTCTTGCAATCAAAATGCAATTTTGCCAAAGGTTGTGAGACGGTAGAAGATGTTTATAAAACAATAAACACCATTGCGGAAAATGAGATTCAAAATTTTAAAACGTATTACAGAAGACATTTGGAATGGCTAAAGGAGGAAATGGAATGAATAGTGTAGTTCTAATCGGAAGACTTACCCGTGACCCGGAAGTCAGATATACCGCAAGCACACAGATGGCAGTTGCAACATTTACCGTTGCTATTGACAGACCTGTAAGAGCAGGCGGCGAGAAGCAGACAGATTTTCCTCGCGTGACCGTTTTCGGCAAGCAGGCAGAGAACTGCGAGAAGTACTTAGCAAAGGGCAGACTGGTTGGCGTTCAGGGTAGAATCCAGACCGGAAGCTATCAGAACAAAGACGGCGTCACTGTTTACACAACGGACGTAATTGCCGATAGAGTGGAGTTTTTGGAGTATGCAAACAATCAGTCGACCGGCGGCAGAAACTCTGCGAGAGAGGACAATAGGCAGTCAGAAGCACCGTTACCAGAAGAGATTCTGGATTCGTTCCAGGCAATTGATGAGGACGTCCCGTTCTAGGAGGTAGAATAATGAAATACAGAAAAAAGCCTGTAGAGGTAGAAGCGTGGCAGTGGGAAGGAAA
>NZ_CALPCF010000027.1:0-15637 GCF_943192965.1 Senimuribacter intestinalis | reverse complement strand
TCGCTTTGCTCTCTCCTCCGTTCTCTTCGTTCACTTCGCTGTCCCTTTTTCTACGCTTCGCTATACTTTCCGCCCTTTGGGCGAAAAGTATAGAAAAACGGCATTGCAGTTGTCTGGCTGACCTGGTCTTTGCCCCCACACTCGCCTTGACCGGGATTTTCCCGAGGACTTACATCTAAGCTACGCCATGATCACTGCCGCCTTGCGGATCAGCTTACGTGGATCCCTTTGCCCGTAACTGGCTTGGATTTTCAACCACAGACCCAGACAACTGCAACGCCGTCTCTTCTTATTTTTTATTTTGCTGCAAATGCTAAAAAATACACGATTTCAGGCTGTGCGGAAAGCAGTGCCTCGTAGCAGGCATTCGCCGTACTTCCGGTCGTATAAAAATCATCAAGCAGCAGAATTTTCTTTTCCTTTAACAGTGTACCATATTTTTGGTTATATGCAAACTTTCCTTTTACATTTAATTGCCGCTCCGTAGGACTTAAGCCTCGCATAGGCTGGGTATTTCCAGTTCGCAAAAGAGCATCTTTCAGGCAAGGCTTTCCCAGCAGCCTCCCCAGGTGCTGCCCCATAAGCGCCGCATGATTAAAGCCCCTCTGCCGCTCCTTTTCGAAAAACATAGGAACCGGCACAATCATATCAAAGACAAGGCGTGCCAGATTCAGCCGATCCGCCATCATCTGCGCCAAATCCCGTGCAATGTACTTTTTCCCGTTATATTTTAGGGAGAAAATGAGCCTGCGTTCATAAAGACCATACTGGGTGCAGCGCAAAGACAAAAATGGAACCAATCCGCCAGCAACACCAGCTATGCCATCACCGCCTGCAAACTTAACTTTTTGCGGTGGCTGCCCATCCCATCTGATATGCGCCATGCAGTGGTCACATAAATGGTAAGTTCTGCTTTCATCAATGATATTGCCACAGCAGATGCAGTAAAGTGCCGGTGGATACAGCAAATCCAGTCCTTTTGAGATCATTGCGCGGGCAGCGCCTGTTGCTGCATTTTTCAACCTATGCCCACCTCCAGCAACTCTTCTAATCTGTACCGAAGCCCGGAATAGCGCATTTTAATTCGGTTGTTGTCAATCATGGCATTCATCTTCTGTTCCCCGCCTACCAGCACGACTACCTGCTTGCCTCGAGTCACCGCCGTGTACAAAAGATTTCTAGTCGCCAACATCGGCGGAAACCAGGAGATAGGCATAACTACGATTGGAAATTCACTGCCCTGACTTTTGTGTACCGTAATGGCGTAAGCAAGTTCCAGTTCATCAAGCTGAGAAAATTCGTAGGTCACATACTTGTCCTCATCAAAGATGACTGTCATCTGATTGTATTCTTTGTCGATTTTTTCTATGAAACCCACATCGCCGTTAAAGACGCCTTGCCCCTCTGAAAAGTCTCGCCTCTTCTTCCAACCGATTTCGTAGTTGTTACGAATCTGCATAACTTTGTCGTTTTCGCGGAAAAGTTTATCGCCGAACTTCTTTTCTGTCAAATCTTCCCGCGGCGGATTCAAAGCCTCCTGCAGGACCTTATTCAGCGCGATACAGCCAAGCGCGCCTTTTCGAACCGGCGTCAAAAGCTGAATATCCCGCACCGGCACAATGCCTTCATAATAAGCTGAAAGACGCTTTGTAATCAGCTGCACCAATAGATCCACAATCTGCTTTTCCGAAGCCCGCTCCATAAAGAAGAAATCCTTGTCCTTGCTGTTGACAAAAGGATATTCACCCTCGTTGATTCGATGGGCGTTTACTACAATCATACTTTCCTGCGCCTGACGAAAAATCTCTTTTAGCTTTACGGTATGGACGTACTCGCTTTCTATGATATCCCTAAGCACGTTGCCCGCGCCCACAGAAGGCAGCTGATCGTAGTCGCCTACCATAATTAGACGAGTACCCGGTTTAATCGCTTCAGTTAGCCCCTGCATTAAAAGCAGATCAATCATGGAAGCCTCGTCCACAATTACCACATCGTATTTCAACGGGTCTTCACTAGTTTTCCCAAAGCGCATAGTGTCCTCTTCCGAGGAGTAATAGTATTCCAAAAGACGGTGCACCGTAGAAGCATAGTGCCCGCTGGTTTCCGTAATTCTTTTTGCCGCCCTGCCAGTCGGCGCAGCGATTGCCACTTTAAACTGACTTTGCTCAAAGATATTGATCAGGGTATTGATAATAGTGGTCTTTCCTGTGCCGGGACCACCTGTAATGACTGAAATTCCGCTGGTCAAGGAACTTTTGACTGCACTGACTTGCTGAGCGGAAAGCTCAATTCCCGTCTGTCTCTGAGTCATGGAAATCATACTGTCGATGTCCACAGAAAGAGACTTAAGCCCCGCATTTTCAATAGCTGCCAAATTTCGACAAATCTTCTGTTCCGCCAAATAATAGACGTACAGATATACTACGGTCTGCCCTTTCAGTGTATCCAGCTGAATCTCCCCTTCAAAAGCCATATCCACCATATTCTCATAAACCAACTGTCTGGACACGTCAAGAAGCTGTCCAACCCTTTCACAAAGCTCTTCCTGCGGCATATAAGTGTTTCCTTCTCCCGCAAAATAGCTAAGTCCGTACTTAATTCCGCTCCTGATTCTGAAAGGGCTTTCCGGTTCAATACCCATCTTTGCAGCGATATTATCCGCTTTGTGAAAGCCAATTCCGTACACCTCTTCCACCAGCCTGTAAGGATTTTCGCTAATCAGTTCCACGGCGTCGGCACCGTAAACTTTGTAGAGTTTCAGGGCGTACTCTGCAGAAACACCATATTCCTGAAAAAACATGGACACCTCCGCAAATTCCCTGTGGGCTGCAAATGCCTCAGCGATTGCTTCGGCTTTTTTCGGTCCGATTCCGCTGACAAGGGTCAATCTGTGCGGCTCCCTCTCCATAATTTCAAAAGCATCCTCGCCGAACTTTGCCACAATAGCAGACGCCATCTTTGGACCGATTCCTCTGATAACCCCGGAAGCAAGAAAACCTTCAATACCTGCGATTCCAGTCGGCAGCACCTCTTCAAACTCAGAAAAAGCAAACTGCTCCCCATAAGTGGGATGCACCTTAAAGGTTCCCCGAAGCTTGTACCGGAAGCCCGGCGCACAAGAAGGAAGACTGCCGACCACAGTAAAGTATTCATCGTCAGTCTCCATGATGGCAATGGTATATCCGTTGTCCTCATTATGAAAAATAATTTCGGTGATAATCCCTTGCTTTTCTTCCATTATTTTACCCACTTAACGTATCTGGTCTTTGCCGCCAGTTTATTCTTCGAGTATTTCTTTGCATATTTCAACAGCACGTCTCTATGATTATTTGCAGGATTCTTATGTACCAGAGCAGCTACCTGCTCTAAAAGCTCCGCCGCTTTTTCTGCGGAATCGGTAATACCCGCCTCCATAATGTCATTGGCATCAATGACCAAATCCTCTACGAATACCGGTTCGTTGCCGGAAATGATCTTCTTCATCATGTAGTTTCTGGATTCAATTTTCAGGCTCGGCTGGTCGTAAACAATGCGCATAGCCTTAGATAGATTGTGCAGATAATTGTAACGTTCATTTCCATATTTAAACAGGAACTTTTTGAATTCCATGTCAGTGTTGAGAAAGTTAATATCAATAATACGTTCCACACCATCTTTCAAGTGTTCCTCCGTCTTCTTATCAAACTGCAATCTCTCAATGGCAGCCAGCGCCCGCTTCTTGGTAATCGCAGTATAGACAAGTCCCAGCCTTCTGGTTCTCACCGGCCTAGTTTTATCGATATTATCGCATACAGTCTTAAAAGCATTGGTGTCAGACATGGACATCCTGCCTGCCACATCTTCACCTAAAATTACTGCCATCAGGCCAGTTCCAGTCAGCATTTTCAGACCTTTTCCCGCATGATCCGATATCAGAAGATTTTCAAATTCCTCACGCACGGACGCTACATCGCCGCTGTCTGTCTGTGCAAGCAAAACTCGCCAGTGATTACCTATTGCTTCAAAGATGCTTTTGTGCAGGTCAAAATCCAGTTCCGCCGCAATTCTTACAGCCTCCAGCATATGAATCGGTTCTTTCTCAAAAACCTCCTCGCAGGATTCCACCGTCCGAATCAGCCTGGCTCGAATATCATCCCTGCCGCCATATGGGTCGACCAAAGTTCTTTCCGGATTATCCGCAATAGCGTTAACCGTAAACACCATCTCTTTCAGCGCCTCTTCGATGGTCCCCTCAAAGTTTCTGACATCAACAATACAGCCGTCGATGACAACAGGTTCGTCTTCATCCTTTGCCGGCACTTCATAGGTAAAATCCAGCCGTATTGACTGCTTCCCTTCGTCCAGTAGCTGACAGTCTGGAAAAATTCTCTGCAAATCAGCAAGGGTCGCCTTTGTCAGCAAATCCCAGTCGTACACCTTTTCGCCCATGATTTGACCGCGAACACATTCCCCCGCTGCGTAGGTTTCAAAACCCTCTTTTTCCAGTGTCTTCAGTGTCCTCAGCACATCCTTGTCGAATTTAATCACTTCTGCGTTCCTCCATCTTCTGTGGGTTTATAAATTCTGCGATTATCCAGCGTCCAAATTCTATCGGAAAATTCGCCCGGCGCAACACCTCTAAGCGCATCCTCCATATCAAACATTCTGGCATCTAAAATATCTAAATAGTGCAGCACCTCCGCTTCCGGAAACAGGGGCTTCTTTGGACTTCCAAACTCCGGTTCGTAGTGATGGGCTAAAATCATATGTTCCAGCATCAGTGTTTTCTCTTCGCTAAAGCCGAGATCTCGGCAGGTTCGATCCAAAAACTTTACACCCTGCACGATATGCCCTAGCATCTGTCCCTCAAAGGAATATCCCGGTGACACCCCGTACTCATTGGACAGAATCTCATTAAGTTTTTCAATATCATGAAGGATTACACCAGTTGCCACTAAATCTCTATTCAAATTGGTATAGACCTCGCAGACGCGAAGCCCTGTCATCAGCATTCTCTTTACGTGATACAAAAGACCGCCGTACTCTGCGTGATGATTCTTGGACGCTGCCGGATAGTACAGAAGTCTCTCTTTGTTTTCTGAAAGCACCTTTGTGCAAAGAGCAAGCAAATCTTTATCCTCCATGGATTCTGCCACAGAGTAAATGTAGCTGTACATCTCTTCTGAGTCCTCTGGCGCAGCCTTAACATATTCAGATATTTCAAGGGCGTCCTCTGAGTTGGCAGCTCTGATTCTGCTGATTCTAAGCTGACTCTGCCCCTGCCACTCGGTAACCTGCGCTCTGACCTTAATCAAATCCCCTTCCTTCATGCCGGATAAGAGTTCCAGTTCATCATCCGGAATCTCCCATTTCTTGCCGTTTACCTCGCCACTCTTATCGCCCAGCACTACATCAAAGTACTGTTTCTTGTTAGCGCCAACCTTGATGTTGGCACTCTTTACCATAAAAAAATCTGTAATTTCGGATTGTCCTTTCAAATCCGCCGCATAAAATTGTTTCATTCAATCGTCTCCATCAAAAAAATCACTACACTAATTATATAACATTTGGTCCAATTAGTATAGTGATTAAATTGTGAAGAAATTTTCCCTTATATCGCTTTTTCAAGAGCCACTCTAGCTTTGAACAGGTCACCGTCGATAGTAAGTTCAAATTTTCCGTTCATCAGGCTGGTCAAATCTTTTGCAATCGCAAGGCCCAGCCCGCTTCCTTCCGTATTTCTGGACTCATCGCCCCGCTTAAACCGCTCCATCAGCTCGTCAGCACTGATGTTCAGCTGTTCCTTGGACATGTTCTTAACGTCCAAATAAATCATATTATTCTCTTCCAGAATATCAATATATACTCGGCTACCCGGCAGTGCATATTTGCTCACATTGGTCAAAAGATTTTCTATGACTCTCCACAGAAGCTGGCCGTCCGCCATCACGTAGATGGAATCCGCTTTATTGGTAAAAATCACGTCAAGATTGTTTTCGGACAGCCGTTCTTCCATCTCAGCCATTGCCTGATTGACAATCGAAGTCATTTCAATCTTCGCAATTTCCACAGGAATATTGCCGCTGGAAGCCTTTGCTGCCTCAAATAAATCTTCTGTGAGTTTCCGTAGCCTTCTTGTCTTCTCATCGATAATCTCCAGATACATCGGCGCATTTTCACTGTCCAGTCCTTCCGTCTTGAGTAAATCCACATAGGACACCATGGAAGTCAGCGGCGTGCGCAAATCGTGAGAAACGTTTGAAATCAAGTCAATTTTCATTCTCTGATTCTTCAGCTTATCCATCACGGCGATATTCATGGCTTCTGAAATTTCGTTAACACTCATGGCAAGACGATCAAGTTCTCCTCCATCCGTCACAGGGATTTTATAATCTAAATTGCCCCGCTTAATCTGATTGACTCCTTCTTTAACTTCGCAGTACTTCTTCACCCATTTAGGAATAAAGATAAAGATGAAAATCAATACCGGTATCATTCCCAGCCATGTCGCGGAAAGCAGCACTGCCACGATGGCCGTAACCATGACTTTCCAGAACACTTCATCGCTGGCAGCAATTGCATCTGCAATATAGCAGACTAGCTTTCCGATAATGGTATGCCGCCAGAAAGACCTGGTCTTCAGTTTTTTAACAAGGGACTGCAGCAGTATGAGAAATACGCCCATCAGAAAGAGATTTCCAGCAATACAGAAGAACAACTCCAGCCATCTCGGCTCAAACTCTGAATTGTAAAAGTAAATATCACTGCTGAACTGCTCCATCTGCTCTTTGTTTAAGAGCCCCAACGCATATTCCTGATACCAATCGCTGCCGCTGAGCCAATCAACATGAGGCATGCTCATCAGTGCGATGCCGCAAAAGGCAAGAGCACCAACCACAATCTGCACATCGGTAAATATTTTGTCAAACCAGTTCAGTACCACACTTCCCATCGCATCTTTTCTGCCTACCTTAACAAGGGACACGATAATTGCTGCAAGGGCTATGATTACCACGCCGATTTCAATCATCCACAATGCCGATATATGCTCGTCTCCGCCGCGAATTTCAACATGCTGCCAAGTTGTCTCGCCATCTTCTCCTGTTGTCCTGCCATACAGCCCATATTTAATATGGTAAACCAGTGCCAGCATACAGCCCACTAAAACAGCTGCTTCTGCGGCTATCACCGCAATCACAGAACTGATGCTGTACGTCAATGTTCTATAGCTTTTCAATTTTGTATCCAATTCCCCACACCACCTTCAAGTACTTTGGATTTTTAGGATTAATTTCTATTTTTTCTCTGATTCTTCTGATGTGGACTGCAACGGTATTTTCCGGATTGTAAGCAGGTTCGTTCCAAACGTTCTCATAAATCTGCTCCATGGAAAACACTTTTCCCGCATTCTCCGTCAGAAGTTTCAAGATGCCGAACTCCGTCGGCGTCACGGTGACATACTCCCCATCTATGCGCACCGCCTTTTCATCGTCGTCCACTTCAAGTCCCCCTGTCTTGTAAACCCCGCTCTTTTTCTCCATACTTCCAAGATCCACATATCGTCTCAGCTGAGATTTTACTCTGGCAATCAGCTCAAGCGGATTAAAAGGTTTGGTGATATAATCGTCAGCGCCGACGTTTAACCCCGTGATTTTGTCGTAGTCCTCCGACTTTGCCGAAAGCATGATAATCGGAATATTCTTTTCCTCTCTGATTTTCATGGTTGCCTGCACCCCATCCATCTTCGGCATCATTACGTCCATGATAATCAAATGAAGCTGCTGATTTCTGGCATAATTCAAAGCCTCTATCCCATCAAAGGCTTTAAACACCGTATACCCCTCGTTCCTTAGATAAATCTCAATTGCCCCTGCGATTTCTTTATCATCGTCGCATACCAAAATATTCATCAAACCTTAACTCCTTTCGCTTACAACTATAGAATAGTCCTGAATTATTACAAAGCGCCCATGGCGTTTCTTACGATATTCTTAACAAATTGTAACAAGGCATTACGCGGTTGTCAATGCGCCATGCTTCCAGCATCACGGTAAACGCATGAAAAGTTGCGAACATTAAATTTTAGTACCTGTTCCGTATTTTTGCAAAAAAGGTATCAAAAATTAGGAGTCACTTTATACTAGCTAAAAGGTTTTGTGCAAATTAAACGAAATAGAAATGAAATTCTTCGTTCTTTTTTGTTTTCTAAGGGGCTATTTTCGTATAAGTCTTCCATTATCCAAAAGTTCATTCCTTATTTTCCATATAATAGATAAAATGTTTTGGATATTTTAGTACCTTTTTTGCAAAAAACTCTTAAAAGTACTAATGATGTGTTTCATGCGTTTGCCGTGTGTCTGCCTCTAATCAAACCAATCAAAAAAGCAGGTACACTATAATAGTATACCTGCAGAAATTCCGTGCCGTACTTGCGGTTAATCTCTATTCACAACAGCCTGCAGCACCTGATTTGCAACAGGTCCTGCCACGCTGCTTCCATAGCCGCCGTTTTCTACGCAGACAATAAAAGCATAAGGATTTCCTTCGTTTTTTATAAAGCCTGTAAACCAGGCATTAGGCTCGCTTCCGTACATCTCCGCTGTTCCCGATTTTGCGTAAATATCAAGCCCAGGGAAATTGCTCTCGCCATAATTAGAAACGACATTATTTTTCATCATGGAGCGCAGCTTTTCCGCCGTGGACTCGTCAATCATGCGTTCGGTATCCTCGCCTGACGGAAAGTTTGTATAAAGAATTCTAGGCACCGTGCCCACCCCGTCTCTTGCAATTGCGCTCATATAAACCAGCATGGAGCAAGGATTCAGTTCATCGTTATACTGCCCGATTCCCGCCCACGCCAGACTCAAATCATCGTTTTTGGGAAACTCAAAAGAGCCTTTCGCATTATGAATGCCGTCAATATCGTAGGAGTCCAAAAGCCCCAGTTTTTTCGTATAACTTGCCATGACAGTGCCGCCAATCCTCTGGGACAAATCCGCAAAGGCGCAGTTGCAGGATTTTGCCAGCGCCCCCTCAAAATCCACCGTCCCGTGGGCCTGAGTGCAGGTGATAGCCTCGTCTCTGATGTAGCTGACACCGCTGCAGGTATAGCTCCAATCCTCAAGTCCGCTAACATTTTCGATGGCAGCAGCGCAAGTCACCAACTTAAAGATGGATCCCGGAATCAGATTGGAAGACAGGAACTTGTTCAAATATACGCCCGACGTATCATCCGCTGCAATTTCCGGCGGATTAGCAGGGTCAAATCCCGGAGAACTTACCATACAGATAATTTCCCCCGTTTCATAATTATATACACCTACGGTGCCGTTTCTTCCGTTCAGAGCGTTATACGCAGCCTTTGACACCTCCGCGTCGATGGAAAGTTTCAGGTCGTTGCCGTTTCCCGTAATACTGTAGGTTCCGGTCAAAAGACTGTAGCCTACGATTTTGTCTCGAAAAGCGCTCTGCGCTGCAGTTGCAATATTTCCATCCATATCCCCTACGGCATGAAGGGTCGCTCTGCGTGTCAGTTCATCGTCATTATATTTCATTCCATTTTTGGTATTCTCTACAAGGATGGTATCGTTTGCATCGTAAACCTTGCCAATTGCAAGCCTTCCCTCATAATACACGTGCTGGTTCGCGTAGAAAGTCGCCCATTCACCGCCATCTGTCACAAACTTAAATATGAAAATACATATGCCCAAAAACAGCGCTGCTGCAAGAGCAAGGCAAATGATGCCTCTTTGCTCTAATTTCTTCATATCATATCCTCCTCTTCCGTCTCAGCCTTAAGGCCTTTGTCCGTCAGGCTGATTGCAATGCTGGCATTCTGCCTGGTGTCCGCCGCTTTAAGAAAGGCCAGCATACCCCAGGAGCCAATCATACTGGTTCCTCCGTTGGAAACAAATGGGAAAGTCACACCGGTCATCGGCAGTAAATCCACCGCACCGAAAACATTGAGCACCGTCTGAAACAGGAACATGGAAGTAGCCGCACAAGCAGCAATGGTGTAATAGGTGGACCTGCCTGCCAAGATAGAGCGCACCGCAAAAAGGGAAAGAGTGATGATAGAAATCACCGCAAGAACTGCAATAATCAGTCCCCACTCTTCTACCAACATACCGAAAACAAGGTCAGTGTCCGCAGCAAAAACGCTGGACAGCCAGCCTTTTCCGGCACCAACGCCGACAAAACCACCGCTTGCCGCCGCCGACATGGTTCTTGTCTGCTGCATACCCAGCCCGTCTGCAAACTCCCAGGCATGTCCCCATACCGAAAAGCGCTCCGCTATATATGCTTTGAACTTCAGCACCATCAGACCTCCAACAAAAGCTACGCCTACCAGCAAAATCAGCTTGGTAAAATCTCCACTTCTAAGAAAAGAAATCACCAGGAAAGTGACGAAGAATATAATCGCTGTTCCAAAGTCCCCCATCAGCGCCAGGCAGCAAAAGCAGAAGCCTGAAAACAGCATAAATATAATAGAATTCTTTTTTTCAAAGAGCTTGTCCAAGGACGCCGCTCCCACCCAGATGAATGCAAGCTTAATCAGCTCCGACGGCTGGAAAGAAAATCCGCCAATTTCCACCCAGTTGGCAGCACCAAAGCGATCAGTAGCGAAGACCAAATTAAACAAAAGAAGTCCCGCCGCACCTATGTACATCAGCTTCTGAATGGCTTCCGTTCTCGTCAGATTCCTAAGGTAAGCACACATAAAGAAAAACAAAGCAAGCCCCATGGCAACCGCAATAAATTGCTTAAAAGCCGCTTCTGGAAATTTCGCAGCGGTCACCGAAAGACTCAAGGTAGATAAGAAAAAGGCGATAGTTTCCATTTCAAAACCTTTTCGCTTCATGGATCGAAGCAGAATTACATAAACCCACATAAGGATACAGATTCCAGCAAAAGCCATCGTAATAGAATGAAGATAGTTTTCTCCCAAAGCTATCTTCAGTTGTATCACTGTCATTACCTGAAAAATGCTCAGCGCAAACAAGGACGGCCACGGCAGCGGAATCACTGTGTCCGATTTTCTCATCTTTATATTATTGCGGCGTTCCTCCAGGCTGATTGGAAACAATGTACACTGAGTCATGCCCACGCTGATGACATCGCCGGGGCGAACTTTGACTCTCTGATCCTTTCTGACGCGTCGCTCGTTGACATAGGCTCCGTTCTTGGATCCCAAATCACGATAAGTCCAGTTCCCCTTAGGGTCTCTGGTCAGTGTCCCATGGTTTCTGGAAACCCGCGGGTCTTCGATGTTGATATCGCAGCTTTTCGCCCTTCCAAGTACATTTTCCCAATGGGTAATGGGAAGATTTTCTCCCGTACTCAAATGTAAATAAGCCCAAACCTCCGACGGATTTTTGGACTTGAGAAGTGAGCGAATCGCCCGCATTAAAATAAAAATCGCAAGGGCAATAAAAACCCATCTGGCTACAGCAGTATAAATCAGTTCAAAACCGTAGTCAGATGCGAAAACTTCCTGAATTGTTTCCAGAATCCCTGCAAAAAACTCTCCAATGCTTTTAAAAATTCCCGAAATGATCGTCATAATCTGGCTAACCCCTCCATTTCTCTTTCTGGCAATAGTATATCACAGTCTTTTTCAGATGTAAAACCCCCCGTTGACAGCAAGAACCTGTCCTGTTATATAGGAAGCTTCTTCTGAGGCTAAAAACACAGCCGCCTTTGCCACCTCATCGGCGTCACCAATTTTTCCCATAGGGATTTCCTCTGTCAGCGCCTGCAGGGTATCCTCTCCGCAAATGCGACTCATATCGGTATCGATAACCCCCGGCGCAATGCAGTTGACTCTAACGCCAGAAGGTGCGACTTCCTTGGCAAGACTCTTTGCAAATCCGATAACTGCGGCCTTGGTAGTGGAATACGCCACTTCACAGGAGCCACCAGTCTGTCCCCAAACAGAGGAAATCATCACGATACTTCCCTGCTGCCTTTCTATCATGGTTGGAAGTATTTGGCTGGTCACTGAGATTGTTCCGTATAAGTTGGTATCCATAATCTCCTTCCACTGCTTCTGCGTTGTATCTGTGAACAGCCCCGTGATGCTAATTCCTGCATTACATATCAGCACATCGAAATAAGGCACTTCCAGATACATGCGGGCTGCCCGCACACCTTCGGAAACCTGCTGACTGTCAGATACATCGCAACAAATGCCTACAGCACCTGTCTCTTCGCTGACCTCCTTTGCTTTGTCATCTCTCTCTTTATAAAGGAAGGCAACTTTATATCCGCTCTCCGTAAACGCTCTTACCATAGCAGCGCCGATTCCCCTGGAGCCTCCCGTAATCAAAACCGATTTCATCTTGGACCTCTTTTCTGTTCTCATAAGTTTCATAGGCAAACCTGTTTCTTTGCAAAAAAACATTGGGACTTGCCCAATGTTTTTTCTTTGCTTATATTTCTGGCGCATAGTATTAACTATAATCTTAGAAACTAATTCCGAGATTCTCAGATTATTTTCATCTATATTCTACTACAACTTTTTCCACTTGTCAAAGAATTTTCAGATATTATTTCTGTTTTTTTGAAAATTTTTCCGGATTTTTCTTTTGAAACTTAAGTTTTTGCCTTTTAAGCAAAAAGTTCCATTTACAAAATGCTTGGTTGGTGTTAGAGTAGTCTAGTGAAAATTTTTATAGAATGATTGAGGTATTTATTATGACTAGCTATTACTTCCTTTTGGCCGTTGCCATTATCATTTTGTCAACGAAGTTTTTGGGCGACCTTTCAGAAAAGGTTAACATGCCCCAGGTTGTGGGCGCGCTGGTTGCCGGTGTTATCCTCGGACCATCGGTACTTGGCGTTGTAACAGAAACCAATTTTCTTGCGGAAACCGCCGAAATCGGTGTTATTTTACTGATGTTTATGGCAGGTCTTGATACAGATATTAACGAAATCAAGAAAAACAGCGTTTCCATGCTGTGTATTGCAGCCATGGGTGTGATTCTGCCGCTCATCGGCGGCGCTGCCTGCTACTATTTCTATTTTCATGTAGATTCATCCGACTTTAATGAAGTCCTAAAGTGCGTATTCATGGGTGTCATTCTAACTGCAACTTCTGTAAGTATTACAGTAGAAGCACTCCGTGAAATGGGTAAGCTGAACGGTCCTGTTGGTAGTGCTATTCTGGGTGCTGCAGTGCTTGACGATATCATCGGTATCATCATTTTAACCATCGTATCCAGCCTGAAAGATCCGTCGGTAAGCATTATCTCCATTTTAATCAAAATCGCACTATATATCGTTCTCATGGCTGTGCTTGCCGTTATTCTTAAAACTGCCAGACCAAAAGTTGACGATTTAAAAGACAAACGCAGAGTTTGCATCTACGTAATGGCGCTCATTCTGCTCGTCGCATTTATTACAGAACAGTATTTTGGAATCGCTGATATCACTGGTGCATACCTGCTGGGGCTTTTAATGTCTACCTTTGAGATTAAATCCTATATTGCAAAAAAACTTACTGTTCCAAGCTATCTCTTTTTCTCTCCGATCTTCTTCGCAAGTATCGGAATCAAAACAGAGCTTTCCGGTATGACAATATCCATGTTGATTTTCTCTGTGCTGCTCCTTCTTGTAGCTGTTCTGACAAAGATTCTCGGCTGCGGACTGGGTGCACGAATCTGCAAATTTAGCACCAGCGATTCTTTCCATATTGGTATCGGCATGGTGTCCAGAGGTGAAGTCGCACTGATTGTTGCACAAAAAGGCTACAACATGGGACTTCTCAGCGGCTATTTATTCTCACCAATCGTATTGGTAGTTATCGTTACTACCATTATTACGCCGGTGCTTTTGAAAAAATTCATGAAATAACACCTTAATTACTGTAAATGCTGCAAAGCCCGCTGGGTACATCCCCTGCGGGCTTTGCTATTGTAATTGTATTTTTAAAAAAACATGTGGAATTTTGTCTAAAAACGTCAAAACTTGAAACTTTTTTGCCCTGTGACGTACTCTATTATTATGTAACACTTTTTAGAATTTAATAGGAGGACTATACCACATGGACAAAAAAATGCAGCAGTGTATAGCGAATAATTTAAGGTATCTCAGGGATTATTATGACTACACACAGGAAGACGTAGCCGTCCTTTTACATATTTCTCGTACGACTTACGGAATACTGGAAAGCGGAACTAAAAATATGCGCACAGATTTACTTGTAAGACTGGCACGGGTTTATCAGGTGCCTGTCGACCTTCTCATGGAACAAAACTACGAAAAGTTTGCAAGGAGTGTCGCCCTTTCCGATGCTCATAATTCCGATGTATCAGAACTGCTGTACCTATATCGTAAGCTTTCCCCTTTCTCCCAAGGCTGTCTCATTGAAAAAGCAGCCATTCTGCTGATGGACGAGAAAGTAAAATAAGAGCCAATAGAAAACAACCGGGTGAAGGTGGTGGTAATCTGCCAAATCCGGTTGTTTTCTATTGCTCTCTATTTTTTCTTTGGCAGCGCAAGTATCATTACGAGGGTGGAAACTGCCATAACTGCTGCTAGAATGCCCAGCAGCGGAAACGCTGTCGTCTCTGACTGATTTACCCCTAATACAATCAGATAGCAAAGCCCCAATATCCCGCTGATTAAATTGACGGTCAGCGCACCGCAAGCCAGCTTGCTGTGATTTCTCATCCTTATCAATCCCCCTTTGTACCTACATTATATAATCCGTCTGTTTCCCTTTCCATAGCTGCCGCTTACAATCCCCTTACAAAATCGTAAGTTTCGACATTTTTTATCATAGAAAGGGGTTTATTTACAGCAAAAAATCCTGTATAATAAATTTTAATGCAGAAAACCGATAAAAGGTCTCTGTAAAGAATACAACTTATAGCAGAAAGGAAACGCTATGCGATATCAACCACCTTATTTTGATTTTGAGATTTGCGGAGTAAAGAGAAAACTTCCTTTTGTAAAAATAAAAGAAGACATGGCTCTTGCCAGCTTTTGTATCGTTTCTGACACAGAACTGGTACAGGCTGTTGCGCCTGAACTTGCAAAAAAACTGCCGGAATTTGATGTACTTTTAACTGCTGAAGCTAAAGGAATCATTCTAACCTATGAGCTCAGCAGAATTCTAGGTCACAAGGACTTTGTCGTAGCAAGGAAAAGCAACAAACCATATATGCAGAATGTGCTGGAAGCCAATGTTTACTCCATCACCACCCAGAAAAAACAGACCCTTTACATGGACGGTTGCGATGTAGATAAGATTCGCGGCAAGAGAGTTGCGATTATAGACGACGTCATTGCTACCGGGGAATCGCTGAACGCACTGGAAACTTTGGCAAAGGAAGCTGGAGCCGAAATCGTGTGCCGTGCAGCAGTTCTTGCTGAGCTTGACTCGGTTTACAGAGATGATATCATCTTCTTAAAAGAACACTATGTCTTTACACCAAACGAAGACGGCACCTTTACCCCGATTGAAAGCCCTATGAAAAAAGCAGCAAAAGCAAAAGAAGCAGAAACTGAAATTTCAGTTTCCACATTCCGAAACTAAATGATTAACGGATAATTAAAAGACGTGTATCGGTGAATCTTGTTCTGGTCAAGCAAAGTTGTAATAGCAATGTGGCATTTACATAACTTTTGCTGGCGGCAGACCATCGTTGTAGGA
>NZ_CALPCF010000026.1:0-17616 GCF_943192965.1 Senimuribacter intestinalis | reverse complement strand
TGTCAGAGTAAATTCTATGTAAGTCTTTGCCATTTGAAATTCCAGTGATACGCAGAATTTATTTTGGCAAATAATATACTTATTTTTACAGCAGTCGTCCTTCTATGCCTTTTTGTGTATCACTTCATTGGACAGCAGACCAGACCTGACATAAAAGGTTCAACCTACCAGACCAGTGACAGCACAAGCAGTGTAACCATTCTCTTTGGTGGAGATATAATGTGCCAGCGCAGACAACAGCAGGCAGCGTTCCTTCCTAATGGGACAGGCTATGACTTCGACTACGCCTTTGATTACGTGAAAGACATCATCCAGAGTGCGGATTTTTCTATTGCCAACTTAGAAACCAATATCTCCCCCTCCCATCCTCTCAGCATTGACCAACGAAAAAAATATGAAAAGCCTTATCTCAATGCCCCCGCTTCATTTCTCACTGCAGTCAAAAACGCAGGCTTTAATGTGTTAGTCAGTGCAAATAATCATAATTCGGACACCGGCGTTGATGGACTTTTAGAAACGATTTCTAATATTGATGCCACCGGTTTTACTAGAACTGGTATTTACAAAAATGCTACCGAAAAACGCTATATTATCCTTGAAAAAAACAACATCAAAGTTGGACTGGCATCCTATGTCACCTATCTAAATCCATCAAAACAGGATTTCTCAAAGAAAGAACGCGCCATCCATCTGAACGAATACTCACAAAGTAAGGTAAAAAAGGATATCAAAAAAATGAAGAAAGAAGGCGCTGAGTATATACTGATTTATTTCCACAGCGGTATTGAATTCACAAATTCCTCTTCACCTAAGCAGCAGAGAATTGCAAAAGAAATTGCAAACGCCGGCGCCGATTATATTCTGTGCTCCCATTCTCACACTGTACAGGAATACGATATTATAACCGGTTCCAAAGGTAAACAAGTACCTGTTATCTATGGCATGGGCAACTTTATTTCCCATATGACCAAGCGAATTGAAGTATCCTACGGTATCATGATGTCCCTAACACTTACCAAAGAAAACGGTCAGGTTCGCCTTTCCAACGAAGGGTATTATCCACTGCGGGTTTTTACAAACAACGAAGATACTGGCAGAAAATATCAACTGATACCATGCACCGATTCAGGTATAGCGGCAATTTCCGATGAAGCCATGGTTCGCAGACTAAAAAGTGGACGAAAAAGAATAAAAAAATACGTCGGAAGCAACATAAAAATGCTAAGGTGACCTTTCACAAGGTCACCTTTTTCAACTATTTAAGCCTCTACAACTCGAATAATATTAGTATTTCCTGGCACATCCACAGGCAAACCTGCGGTAATCACAATCTTATCTCCCTGTTTCAAAAGTTCGGCACTGACAGCCTTACGCACACAATGCGAAAAAAGCTCCTCAATCTCATACCGATAGTTTGCCATAATCGGACATACGCCCCAGACCAACGCCAACTGGTGGAAGGTTTTTTCGTAAGGAGTGGCGCCAATAATTCTGATAGCCGGACGAAATTTAGACATCCTCTTTGCTGTATATCCAGTCTTGGTAATCGCCATAATAGCACCAGCTTTGATATCTTTTGCCAAAGTACAGGCGGCATGTCCCACTGCATTCGTCACATCCTCTGCATCCATCTCATGCCATACTGTATCTCTTCCCGGCACAGTGGGCTGATCTGCTTCTGCCTGCTGCGCAATTTTTGCCATCGTTGCCACAGCTTCCACCGGATACCGTCCCGCCGCTGTCTCCCCAGAAAGCATGACCGCTGTTGTTCCATCAAAAACTGCATTAGCAACGTCAGTAATCTCTGCTCTCGTCGGAATCGGGCTTGTAATCATAGATTCCAACATTTGGGTTGCAGTAATTACAATTTTGCCTGACTGGACACAACGTCTGATAAAACGCTTCTGAATGCCCGGCAGCTTTTCGTAAGCTACCTCCACACCCATATCTCCTCTGGCAACCATAATGCCATCAGCCAACTGCAGAATTTCCTCAAAATTTTCAATCCCCTGTGTGCTCTCTATCTTTGCAATCAGCTTAATTTCTTTGCCTCCATTTTCGTCCAGCAGACTCCTGACTGCACGCACATCGCCAGCGGAACGTACAAAGGATGCTGCAATATAATCCACATCATTGGCGATACCAAACAAAATATCAGCTTTATCCTGCTCGCTGAGATACTGCATATTCAAATTGACGTTGGGCAGGTTAATTCCCTTATGGTTGCTGATTTTCCCGCCGTGTACAACAATTCCCTTTACATCGGTATCTGTAATTTCAGTTACTTTAATTACAATTTTTCCATCATTAATGAGTACCAGATTTCCATAAGACAGTTCTTTGGGGAAATCCTGATATGTTACAGCCGCCATGTACTTGGTTCCCATCACGTCTTGCGTCGTTAAGATAAAGGACTGTCCGTCATCCAGTATTTCCTCCCCTTTTTCAAAATCTCTGAGACGTATTTCCGGTCCTTTTGTATCAAGCAGCACTGCTGCCGGATAGCCCAGCTCATCTCGCACGCTACGGAAGTTCTCTATCGTTTTCTTATGTTCCTCATGAGTGCCATGAGAAAAGTTGATTCTGGCCACGTTCATGCCTGCCTCAAGCATATCCCGCAAAGTTTCCCGGTCTCTGGATGCCGGTCCAATGGTACAAACAATCTTCGTCTTTCTCATATGTAATTCGCCTTTCTCTATCATTTCTATACCTTCTTCTGAAATTCTGTATTACAGCTGTGGCATTTTATCTTTATTGTACCTTTACCTCTCGGTGCACGCATTTTTTGTCCGCAGCCCGGGCACTTAAAATAAGCATAATACCGCCATTCATACTGTTTCTGACGAAAAGATTTCCCCTTTGTTAATCTGAACTTCTGTGTCAGATACCAGGTATTCTCCCTCTCTCGCTTATAGAGATTCCTTGAAAAAATTCTGTAATAGGCATAGATAAAAATCATTAATCCTAAATAGTAAAACAGATTCTCTAAGGTGAACATAGAGACTATCAAAAAAGTCATCGCAACAAGCAAAAGAAAACGTCCATACTGGTCAACCCCTCTGCGTCCCTGCATAAACTGATATATTCTGTAACGAAAACCATTCATCTTCTTACCGCCTCCAACTGTCACCTTTTATATCATACTACCATATTACACTTTATTTGTATATTCTTTATCTCAACTCTGTGAAGAAGTTGTGATTTTATTTCATTTTGTGGTATCATATATTCGACAAGAAAAATCAGGAGGTCAAAATGGACAAGAAATCCAGAGATTACGAAGTATGTCTCTGCTACCGTACCACTCGCGGTGAAGTAGAAGATATCATTAGAGAAAAAAATATTACTAATTTAAAAGACTTATGCGAAATCGCAAAAGTCGGTGACAAATGCGGCGGCTGCCGTGAAGATCTGCAGATGATCCTTGATGAAGTGCTGGCGGAATAATCCGCCAGCTTTTTAAATCCGCTTAATTGCCGCAAGGACAGTTTTCTGCTGTATACGGAGCAAGTTCAAGGCGAATGAAATATCCCTGATTATGCTGACACACCGGACAACTCTGCGGCGCCTCTGTCCCCTCCAGAATATGACCGCAGTTGAGACACATCCACTTGCAGGAAACGTCAGATACAAACAGCTTACCAGCTTCCATCAAATCAGCCAGCTGTCCGATTCTATCGCCGTGGACTTTTTCAATCTTTGCAATCTGATTGAAGGAATTAGCAATCTGTGGAAAACCTTCCTCCATTGCTTTTTGACCAAAAGCAGGATACACATCCTCCCACTCCTCATATTCGTTATGCTGAGCATATCTGAGCAACTGTACTACAGAGTCCGCAATATCCACAGGATAACCTCCGTCGATATGAATGGTCTCTCCCGCCATTTCTTTCAGATGATTATAAAACACTTTGGCATGCTCTTTTTCCTGATCTGCCGTAAAGGTAAATACCGCCTCAACGACATGTAACCCTGCAGTTTTCGCCTGTGATGCTGCAAACGTGTACCGATTTCTCGCCTGACTTTCTCCTGCAAAGGCTCGCATTAAATTGTTCTTTGTCTCGCTCATGTTAAAATTAACTGACATTTTATTCTCCTCCTGTATCTTGATACAGGTAGTTTTTTGCAAAAGCTCCATTTTTTATTCCAAAATATTAAAATATCTCAAGACTTCCGTTCACTGCCATAACAATTGCTGCAACCAGCGCAATCATCAGCAAAATGCAAATTACTAAATCCGTCGTTGTTTGAAAATAAGTTTTACCCTGTTTCTTTCTATTGTAAAGATACATCAAAGTCCCTGGCGCATAGAGTATAACTGCCGCTAAAATGTAATTCAAACCGCTTGCATAAAGCAGCCATGCACCGTAGATAGATCCAATAATAGCGATAACCCATGCACTAAATACGCTGCCGCCACTCGTGATACCCTCTCCCTGAAATACCAGTTTTAAATAATAAAATGCAGAGAATACATAAGGTACCATAATAGCACTAGTCGACAATGCATAAACTGCCTGATAGGTGCTGGCACTAAAATAGATCACTATAATAAAGCCCTGCACAATGAGAGCTGACGTAATAACAGACCATGTTGGCGCATGAAAGCGGTTGACCTTGGCAAGCCCTGCCGGGAAAGACCCCTGTGCCGCAGGCCCATAGGCACTGTCCACACATAAAATCGTATAAGAAAACATGGCGCCGCCCAGAGAAATAATCACTGCAATATTAACAAGCGCTGCACCCCAGGGACCAACTACCGCCTCCAGAAGTCCTGCCATGGGCGGATTAGACAGTGCTGCCAATTCCTCCTGCGGCATAACCCCCATGCTGAGAACCGAAATCACAAAGTATAGTACAAATAAAGACAAGAAGGAAATTACCGTAGCAGTACCCGCCACCTTTGTATTTTTTCCTCGACCTGAAAGCACGACAGCCCCTTCAATACCGATAAAAATCCAAACTGTAGTATATACTGTCGACTTCACCTGTTCCATCAGGGAAAGTCCACCATCAATGCCAGAAAAGTTTTCTAAAAATATTTCCAGTCGGAACGCTCTAGCAAAAAGAATAGCAACAATCACTGCAATAATAGGCACTGCCTTTGCAATTACGACAATAGCATTGATGGTCACTGCCTCGTTGACCCCGCGCAGCACCAGGAATGATAGCCCCCCAGATGATGATCGAAGCTGTCAAAAGTGAAATAAAATTGCTCCCAGAGCCGAAAACCGGAAAAAAGTTACCTAAAGATGCAAAGAGCAACGTGATAAAAGACAGCTGGGCAAGTAGTGCACTCATCCAATACCCCCAGGCTGAATTAAATCCAACGTATTCCCCAAAGCCCTCCTTTGCGTAACTATAAATACCGCTGGTCAGCTCCGGCTTCACCACAGAAAGCCTAAAAAAACATAAGGTAAGTCCCAGCATCCCAATTCCGCAGATAGCCCAGCCAATTAAGGTTGCCATCGTATACGCGCCACCTGCCGCAAAATCACCGAATAAACTAAACACACCGCTGGCAAGGGTTGTACCCACTGCAAACAGGGTCAGTTTCCCAACACCTAGTCCTTGTTTATTTTCCTGATTCATAACTTCTTACTCCTTTCAAAAAAGAAATTGATGAAAAAAGCTCGCTCGCTGTAAAGTGCGGAGCGCTTGGGGGATTCGCCCCGCACTGTCTTGCTAATTCGTCTTTTATTTCGTCAATACTTGATTTTATAGTGAATCATATTCTGCTGTTGCCACTCTGTCTTAGAATCTTAAGGACAGGCAGGAAAGTCCGCCGTCAATCTTTCTAAACTCGGATGTGTCAACAAGTAAAGTCTTATAACCCATATCCTGTACTGCTTTAAGCACTGCTGGATATCCTTCTGGCACGATAACGGTATCATTGACCCAGATACAGTTCGCAGCATAGGCTTCTTCTTCCGGAATCACATACTTGTTGTATTTCTCGAATTCCGGCTTTGTGATAAATTCACCAGATACCAGCATATTATTGTTTTCCAGATAATTAACACCTGTTTTCAAGTGCAGTACCTCTTCTAGTTTTACTTCAGAACAGGTCATACCATATTTCTCCAGAATTTCTGTCAGTTGTCTGATGCCTTCCTCGTTAGTTCTTGCGGATCTGCCCACATAGAAATGGTCTCCTACCATCATTACGTCGCCGCCTTCCAACGTACCTGGCTCCTTGATATATTCAATCTGATCTTCAGAAAAGAATTTCTTTACCGCGTCAATAATCTCAAATTTTTCTCCATTTCTGGATTCTGCACCCGGGTTTGTGATGATAGCACATTTTCTAGTAATCAGCGCAGGGTCTTCCACAAAACAGGAATCTGGATATCTCTCATCTGCTTCTAGTACCGTAACGTCTACATCACACTGCTTCAGTGCTTCAATATAAGAATCGTGTTGCTTCAATGCCAGCTCATAATCAGGAATGCCTGGGTAATCTCCGCCGGAAATACCGTCTTTAATTGCACTGCAAGGTCTTCTGAACGATAACGTGATTAAACTTTTTCATAGCGATTTCTCCTCTCAAACTCACAAAATATTGTTCATTCTTTCTTTTGATATATTATATACTATATTTTTGTATTCTGTCAATCGATTTTATCGAATTTTATATAAAATATTTTATATATAAAATATTAATCCAATTTTATCCAGAAATGTTTTCCTGTTATTAGTCTTGCCACTTTTTGCTGAATTGATACAAAATACAGTTTCATCAGCAAATGACCATACAAAAAGGCCGCCCGCAACGCACAATTTGGCATCACATAAGCAGCCCTTACGCTGTATTCTATTTTTTAGGTTTGAAAAATCCAGTCATATCCGTGTGCTCCAGTTCCAACAGTTGTATTTTGGTATCGATACCTCCGGCGTAACCGGTCAGGCTTCCATTGCTCCCTACAACTCTGTGGCATGGTATTACAATAGAAATAGGATTATGACCTACCGCACCACCTGCTGCCCTCGCAGATGTATAAGGCTTTCCTTCCATCTTTGCAGCTTTCTTTGCAATTTCTGCATAGGTGATTGTCTTCCCGTAGGGAATTTCCCGTAAAATATTCCATACTCTCTGCTGAAACGGGCTCCCACAAAGCTTAATTGGAAGCTCGCGAATATCCGGATTTTCTCCCGCAAAATAAGCAGAAAGCCACACTTTCACCTGCTGAAATATCTCAAGTTCATCTCTGCATTCTGCATCCTGTACCAGTCCTTTTGCATAATACTTCTGATTTTCAATCCACAGTCCTGTTAGATTCTCACCGTCAGAAGAAAGCAGCAGGTTTCCAACCGGCGAATCAAAATAGGTTTTATATTGCATAAATGCGCTCCTTTTTTAATCTGCCCTAAAGACACCAAAAGGAGGGTTTCCCCTCCCAGTGGTTATTTTCTTTTAGGATTTCTTTCTTCTAATTCCATATACTGTGCCGCAAAGTCCAAGGACTGCTGCGCCAAGCACTACAAGCCATGTCAGCATATTTGCTATATCGCCTGTTCTTGGAATCCACCAAGGCAGTTCATCTGTATCTGCCGGTTCATTCTCGTTCAAAATATCCTTGATTTCACTCGGGTCTTTGATATTCTTATCTGGTTTCCCGTCTCCATCTGTATCGATATTGGTATCTGGCTTGCCATCTCCGTCCGTATCTACATTCAGATCCGGAATACCATCGCCATCGGTGTCGATATTGATATCCGGTTTACCGTCTCCATTGGTATCTACATTTACATCTGGTTTGCCATCTCCGTTAGTGTCGATATCTAAATCTGGTTTACCATCTCCATCTGTGTCCTTGTTGATGTCTGGTTTACCGTCTCCATCTGTATCGATGTCCACATCCGGTTTGCCATCTCCATCTGTATCCTTGTTGATGTCTGGCTTGCCATCTCCATTGGTATCTACATTTACATCCGGTTTGCCGTCTCCATTGGTGTCGATGTCCACATCCGGTTTGCCATCTCCATCTGTATCCTTGTTGATATCTGGTTTACCGTCTCCATCTGTATCGATGTCCACATCCGGTTTGCCATCTCCATCTGTATCCTTGTTAATGTCTGGTTTGCCATCTCCATTGGTATCTACATTCACATCCGGTTTGCCGTCTCCGTTGGTGTCGATATCTAAATCTGGTTTACCATCTCCATCTGTATCCTTGTTGATGTCTGGTTTACCGTCTCCGTCTGTATCGATGTCTACATCCGGTTTACCATCCCCATCGGTGTCGATGTTGATGTCGGGCTTATCATCTCCGTCGGTGTCGATATTGATGTCTGGAAATCCATCGTCATCAGTATCGATATTGATGTCTGGAATCCCGTCATCGTTGGTATCTTTATTGATGTCTGGATCCAGAATCATCGGCTTTGCAATATTGTAAGCAATGTCAATAGTGGACTTATTGCCACTTGCATCTGTTACTGTTACACTAACTGTATACTTGCCTGGCTCAGAAAGGTCGATACCACCATCCTTAGTAACCTTTTCCGTAATATCATTTCCATCTTTATCAAGGATTTTAATGTCTTCCTTCTTTGCCTTTACAGGCACCTTTTCCCCGTTCTCTGTAACAAAGAGAGGTACACCTTTCTTTGTTGTAAATACATAACGATTATTAATCAAATCAGTCAGCTGTTCAATTGATACCTTTTCACCCTTCGACACTTTCTGATTAATTCTATCTGTAAAGAAGCCATGCATCGGCCATGTCTCTGGGTTATTTAAATCAATACCAGGCTCTGGATTGGTCGGATTTGGATCAATTCGTTCATAATCCACCACTTGAAGCTGACTGCCTTCTACTGGTTTTGTATCATCTAAAGAAGGATTTTTGTCTTTCACAACAGTAGGCACTGGCGGATTAATAAATGGGAACGTATCAACAATATCTTTTATAGACGGAATCGGATCCGGCGTTTCTCCCGGTTTCGGATCAATAATATTCCAAGGCACCAATGTTGCTTCCGCTTCTCCGTCCAGATAGTTTGTACCACCGGAATATACCGCCGTTACTTTAAACTCTCCCGAATCTAGCTCTGGTACTCGAATATTTCCATCACCGCCGATATCATAGTCATCAAGAATCGTGAGCACTTTTCCATCCGCCGGAATATCCTTTAAGTCAATTTCTGGTCCTACTTTTACACCGTTAATATAAAATTGTACTTTTCCATCTGGCGGTGCATAATGTGGCGATTTGTTATCACCAGGCTGTACAGTATCCGCTACTTGAATCGCGCTAATGTACACTTTTCCTGTCGCAGGATCCTGTTTTATCTGCACTGCATACTGAGAATTTACCTTTGATGGAATCTTGTTAATTACCGCCCAACCACTGGCTCTATGCCCCCAATAACTCTGTCCAAATACCGGGTCATTTGCGTACTGTTTCGAAATCATCGTAAACCGGTAGATTCCTGCATCTGTCGGCATCTTATTTCCGCCTCCTGTAGAATGCTCCGGTTCAAGCGGCGTACCACCGATTTTATCATAACGCTGTACAATAATTTCTACCGCATCATTATTATTCAGAACTTTTCCGTCTGGTGTTGTAATTGGATTTTCTGTCAAATCGTAGCTGTCAAAAGCTACACCGTCATAATCCTTTGTAAGATCATTGGTATATGTCTCTGGTAGTTCAAAGTCGATATATCGTTTCAAAATTGAAGTACCATTTCCATTCGCACCTTCTATATATAAAGGATCCAACTGTGTTTTATTCGGACCATATTTACAGCTAACAGAAACATTCTTTCCTTTTGCCGACTCCGGTACCCACAAATATAATTTTCCTTGGTCAAATCTAGCCGGTGCTCCATAATCATATTCCTCACCAGCAATAGTTACAGCCCAGTCAGAAATTTCTCCATTCATAATTTCTGGATGTTCATCAGCTTCGCCGGACAAGTCAATAGTAACCATAAAAACTGTACCCTTGCTTTTATCATAAGCAACGCCAGTCTGATTGCCGTTCACAAACTTGCTGCCACCGGCTGTTCTTACCGAACCGCCTGTAATATAAACCGTACCTGTGCCATTTCCGTTAAAGTCCGCATTGCCGTACATTGCTGTTGGAAGCAATGTGCCTCCGTTTACTCTGATGGTGCAGCCGCTTGCAGTAGTTCCGCAGGAACCACCAAAAGCGCCGCCATGGCTATAACCTTTAGACGTAATATAGCCGCCATTAATGGTAATATCACCGCATAAATTCACTTTAGAGTTAGTAGTAACTGCGCCCTTCTGAACGCGGCCTGCTGTAGCATGGGCATAAGAAGCGCCGATTCCTGCGCCATGGGCAGAGCCATAGGCATGAATCTCACCACCGTTGATAATAATACTGGTAGAACCGCCATAAGTGCCTGCACCGATTCCAGCACCGCCACTATAGATATGATCCGCTCTGTCCCAGTTGTTAGGTCCAAAACCTGCTGGTACAGAGTCTGCTGGTGCTGCTCCATCACTGGTATCATATCTCCACGCGTGTGCATTAATTACACCATTGTTAAAAATCATCGTACCAGCAGTTTCCGTAAAGGATGAACCGATTCCAGCACTACCATGTCCACCATATGCATTCAACGTTCCGCTGCCATCGATAGTCAAAGTAGACCCCTCACTGCAGTGCAACGCTGCAGCAAATAACTTTGTCGCATTTAAGGTATTCACACTGCCAGACTGTAATGTCAGATTGCAAGTAGTACCTGCACCCAGCATATTAACTGGGGAAGTATCTTTGCTTCTTGTCGTATTCATATGAATGCGAACACCTGCTAACGTAATATTTGCAGTAACGCCTTCTTTTATCTCGATATTATGGCTGGTAAATCCATCTGCTTTATTCTTTATCACCAAAGGAGTGCCACTTGTTATGAGCAGAGTTGTTCCGGAAAATTCATAATCCGTACCTACCTCGCCACCAGTAACAACAAAATCTCCTGTACCTGCTTCATCAGCAAATGCCTGCATTCTGGCTGGTTTATTAGAAGTAGAATCCTCTACCGCTTCATCCTCAGCAGGATTCTCACCTTCAGAGTCTTTGCCATCATCAGGTACAGCAGAACTATCATCTGTCGCCTCACTCTCCGTGTCTGTACCTTGATTTTCATCTGTAACCAAGCCACCCTCTACAATTCCACCCTCAATTACATTATCAGGCAGATCTATAGCATAGGTCTGACCTCCTCCCAGCAATTTTTCAGAAGAAATCAATCCTCCTCCAAACGCAGAGAGAACGAAAAACAGACATAACACACGAGCTAATGTCTTCTTGTTATACTTTTTCATTCGGTTTGCCTCCTCAAACGTCTTACTTTCTATTTGCAGTTCCTCACAAAGAGTCGTTAAATGGCAAATAATAACGATTTTCTTTATGCATACAAATTATACTACTCCTGCACCAAGTTGTCAATATGCTGAAATTCCAACGCTTTTCAAATTTTAGTTCTAACTAAATTCTAACATTTTGCTTTACTTCAGAAAAAAACTGCCGCGCAATCAGATATGCACGACAGTCTTTTACTTCATTTAAAATTACTTGGAACTGTTTTTCTTTTTACGTCCAAACAGTACTGCCCCAAACGCTATGACAGCAACGGAAAGAACTGTAATCCAGGTTACTAGATTTGCTGTATCACCTGTTCTTGGAATCCACCAAGGCAGCTCATCGGTATCCGCTGGTTCTTTCTCCTTCAGGATATTCTTGATTTCACTTGGATCCTTGATGTTCTTATCTGGTTTACCATCTTCGTTGGTGTCTACGTTGATGTCTGGCTTGCCGTCTCCATCGCTATCCACGTTCAGATCTGGAATGCCATCTCCATCGGTATCGATATTGATATCTGGAATGCCATCTCCATCAGTGTCGATGTTGATGTCCGGCTTACCATCTCCATTGGTGTCAATGTTGATATCCGGCTTGCCGTCTCCGTTAGTGTCGATATCCACATCTGGTTTGCCATCTCCATCTGTATCCTTGTTGATATCCGGCTTGCCATCTCCATTGGTATCTACATTTACATCCGGTTTGCCGTCTCCGTTGGTGTCGATATCCACGTCTGGTTTGCCATCTCCATCTGTATCCTTGTTGATGTCTGGTTTGCCATCTCCATTGGTATCTACATTCACATCCGGTTTGCCGTCTCCGTTGGTGTCGATATCTAAATCCGGTTTACCATCTCCATCTGTGTCCTTGTTGATGTCTGGTTTACCGTCTCCGTCTGTGTCGATGTCTACATCCGGTTTGCCGTCTCCATTGGTGTCGATGTCCACATCCGGTTTGCCATCTCCATCTGTATCCTTGTTGATATCTGGTTTACCGTCTCCATCTGTGTCGATGTCTACATCCGGTTTACCGTCTCCATCTGTGTCGATGTTGGTGTCCGGCTTATCATCTCCGTCGGTGTCAATGTTGATGTCTGGAAATCCATCGTCATCAGTATCGATATTGATGTCTGGAATCCCGTCATCGTTGGTATCTTTATTAAGATCTGGATCCAGAATCATCGGCTTTGCAATATTGTAAGCAATGTCAATAGTGGACTTATTGCCGCTTGCATCTGTTACTGTTACACTTACCGTATACTTACCTGGTTCTGAAAGATCGATGCCCCCATTGGCTTTAATCTCATCTGTGATATCGTTTCCATCCTTGTCAAGAATTCTAATATCATCCTCACTTGCCTCAATTAATACATCCTCACCCTTTTCATTTTTCACATAAAGAGGAACACCCTTTTTAGTCGTGAAAACGTACCGGTCATTAATTAAGTCCTTCAATTGGGAAATAGAGACTTTTTCATCCTTCTTTACTTTTGTATTGATTCTGTCTTTAAAAAATCCATGCATTGGCCAGCTTTCCGGATCTCCGCTCTCCTGGTCAATTCGTTCCCACTTATCCACTACCAGCTTATTTCCTTCAATTGGCTGATCAGGATCTATTTTGTCAGGATCTACGTTACTGATAGTCGGTACTGGTGGATTGATAAACGGGAAAGTATTAACAATCGTATCAATCGAAGGTGCCGGCTCTGGATCCTTCTGATCTGGATCCTTAATAATATTCCAAGGAACCAGTGTCGCATCTACTGTGCTGTCCAGATAATTGGTTCCACCGGAATATACTGCGGTTACCTTAAATTCTCCAGAATCCAGTTCTGGTACACGAATATTTCCTGCACCACCAATTTCATAACCATCAAATATCGTAAGAACTTTATCCTGTTCGGATTTATCTTTCCATTCCTTCAAATCAATTTCAGCGCCAACCTTAACGCCGTTGATATAAAACTGCAGTTTTCCATCTGGAAGTTCATAATTAGGAGACTTATCATCACCAGGCTGTACACTATCTGCAACCTGAATATTAGTGATAACCAGCTTACCGTCTCTCTCTTCTACCTTAATCGCATACTGCGCATCTACTTTAGATGGAATCTTATTAATTACTGCCCAGCCGGTTGCACGATGACCCCAATAACTTTCCTTAAATCCTTCAGCATTGGCATACTGCTTGGAGATTAGGGTGAATTTATAAATTCCCGCATCGGAAGGCATCTTATTGCCACCGCCAGTAGAATGTTCTTCCTCAATTGGCTTTCCATCAATCTTATCATAACGCTGTACGATAATTTCAACAGCATCATTATTATTCAAAATCCTTCCATCTGGTGCTGTAATTGAGTTTTCTTTCAAATCATAACTTTCAAATGCAGTTCCGTCATAATCCTTAGTCAAATCTTTAACATATGTATCCGGCAGTTTAAAATCAATATAGCGCTTTAGAACTGATGTACCGCCGCCGTCAGCTCCCTCAATATACAATGGATTCAACTGATAAGTTACACCATCATAAGTATATTTGCAAGTAACAGATACATTCTTGCCTTTTGCTGCCTCTGGCACCCACAAATACAGTTTTCCTTGGTCAAATCTGGATGGCGCACCATATTCATACTCTGAACCTGCAATGGTTACATACCAATCGGAGATATCTGCTCCCATAATCTTGTCGCCTTCTGCTCCTGCCAGGTCAATAGTAACCATGAAGACTGCACCGTCATTCTTGTCATGCGCTACACCTGCACCCCATTTACTCATAAATTTAGCAGTGCTGGCACTTCTTACAGAACCACCTTCAATATATACTTCACCACTTGAACCATTAAAGTCATACTGTCCACTTCCAGAGCTTGGAAGCAACGTACCGCCTGTTACACGGATGGTACAGCCTGCAGCAGTAGTACCGCAAGCGCCTCCAAAGGCCCCTCCATGTTCATAGCCTCTGGAAGTGATATATCCGCCATTAATAGTGATATTGCCACATGTTTTTGCCATAGTGTTGGTGGATGCACCCTGCTGTTTAGCTGTGCTGCCACTGCCCCAGCCTGCGCCAATACCTGCTCCATGATAGGAACCGTAAGCGTGCACCTCAGCGTTATTGAAAGTCATGTTGCCGCCGCCGCCAGATCCTCCGCCTGCGCCGATACCTGTACCACAACTGCTGCTGCCGCTGTTGCTCGCACTATTTGATGTTGTATTTAATCCTCCAAACGAATACGCTTCAATATATCCACTGTCAAAGACCATCGTACCTGCAGTTTCTGCAGGACCAGCACCGATTGCCGATGAATCCGGACCGCCATAAGCCTTCAAGATTGATGTTTTATCACCCTTTATAGTCAAGTAAGAACCTTCACCACAGTGAATCGCCGCAGCCACTCCATTGGAGCGTAGTGTACTGGTTTTTCCTGATGCCAGTGTAATATTACAAGTTGTGCCTTTGCCCCACACATTAATCGGTGAATCATTGGACGCTGTTGTAATAGATACACCATCCAACGTGAGATTTGCCGTAGCACCTTCAGCAATTCTGATATTTGCTGCCGTCGTTGTTCCGGAAATCGTCAACGGTGTATCAGTTAAAACCGTCACAATATTCCCTTCAACCTTAAAGTCTGTGTCCTTTACACCACCAGAAACCGTCATTCCCTGTACAGTTACAGGTGCTGGTGCGGGTGTTTCTTCATCTCCATCTGCTGCGGCTTTCATTTTATCAGAATTTTCATCATCCCTGTTACGTCCAGCGTTCAAAAACTCGTCTAAATTCATGCCCAGCATTACGCTGCTATCTTCTAAACTACCCATTACTTTTGGCAGTTCTTCTGTACCTGCTGAATGATCCGGTACACCTTCTACTGTATCGGAATCATTAACAGTTTCTCCGGACACCGCATTTCCTGTTGTATCAGCACTTTCATCATCAGCAAAAGCCAACGAAGCGCCCCCCCAATTTCCGAAAGCTAATAATCCTCCTCCGAATGAGGAAAACAGGAAAAAGAAACAAAGTATCCAGACTAGTCCTTTTTTGCTTGATTCCTTCATTTTGTATTCCCTCTTTTCACAATTAGTTCACAAAACAAACATTACTATAACGAATTTCAAGATTATTCTATTCCTTTTTTCATTTCTTGTCAATAGAATTTTGGTTAGATTTTATGAATTTTTTTTCGAATTGTCGTCCAAACCCTTTATTTTTAGCCATTTGGAATTATCCAACCATTTTTTATTATATCTGATCCATGTACCATTTTCCACTAGCCGAAAAATCTGCCCTGGTCCAACCTTTTGTTTTCTTACAACTGGTTTTTATCAACGCTGAGGACTCATTTTTATTGGACAAATTCCATGCTACATAACTGATATCATGTCGATTCAATGATGTAATCCACTTTTTTCCCTGTGTCTTGTTCAATGCCCCGGTTCCAGAAGCATCACAGATGCTAAACTCGCTCACAAAAATCGGCAGTCCCTTTTTTACTGCTTTTTCCATCTTATCCCGCAAATCCTGTTTATGTGTACCTGCATAAAAGTGTAGACTATATAATAGATTATCATATTTCAGCGGACTTGCCGCCGCTTTATCTACATCCTGACTCCAGTGTGGTGTGCCTACGATAATAATTGCGTCAGGATTATTTTTACGAATTACAGGAATTATCTGTTTGGCATATTTCTTAATTTGTGACCAAGTAACGCCGCCATTTGGTTCATTGCAAATCTCATAAATTATATTTTCCTGATCCTTGTACTTTTTAGAAACTTTTCCAAAAAAATCCTTTGCTCTGCTCACATACCGATTAGGGTTTCCATCGCTCAAAATATGCCAATCTATAATTACATACATGCCTAAATCCGTTGCTGCATCAATGCCAGTATATACTCTTTTCCGCTGCTTTGTGCGGTTCTCTGTGCCACTGTTACAATATCCATTGTACTCAGTAGTGTACATGGCAAGGCGAATCGTATCCACACCCCACTGGTCTCGCAGATTTTTAAATGCTGACTTATTCACATATTCTGGAAACCATGCAATGCCGTGAGTACTGACACCGTGAAGCTGACAACTGCTTCCATCCTTTGCCAACAGCTTGCTACCCTCTACTTTCAACGCTCCATACTTCTCAAAAGGCGTCTTCGTACGTTGAGCCATTTGCAGAGGTTCTGCCGCTTCATTATCATTGTCCGCAAAACACACTCCCGAAAAAATAATACCAAAAAGTAGGATTACCGCAAGTACCCTAACTATCCCTCGTCTTTTCATATTTTATTTTATTTCATCCTCCCAAATTTCATTTCTTTTCCATCTTTGTCATTTTCCGATAATCATATCGCTTTTGATTTCCAGACTGCCGTATGCGCAAGACTTTGCTCAATTGCCCCATCAAATGCGTTTATATTGGTCGGCGTATTTCTCTGACAAAGTTCCCGCAGCGCGTCTGTCTTTTCATCTTTGTTTATAAGCTCTATAGCACTGCCAAAGACAACTGTCGATTCATATTCCGCCGTAAACTCATACTCCTCTCTTCTTGGTTTGCATGCGTATGATAGGCATACCCTAGGATTTTCTCTTAGCAATTCAATCTTTTTTCCAGCCCTCGCACAATCATAAATTATCATACCGATTACAATAATGTCAACTGGCTGTTATCTATTTTATACTTTTACTGTCACCGAATTTCGTATATACTATCATTATTAAAGGAGAAATTATTATGGATACTTTTTTTACATCAGTCTACAACATCGTCGCACAAATCCCCTGCAGTAAAGTCGCCTCATATGGACAAATCGCTCGTATGTTAGATTCACCTCGTTCTGCCAGAATTGTCGGCTACGCTATGAGGAACTGCCCCGATACACTTCCATGGCACCGAGTCGTAAAAGGTGATGGCTCTATTTCAAATGGTGTTCTGAAAGATTTATGCAGAGATTTGCTTCTAGATGAAGGGGTAAGTTTTTTACCAGATGGACGCATAGACATGCAGCTTTGTCAATGGAACCCAGATTTTGATCTAAAATAGCTATTTTTTATAAATCCCCTTATATAAGACACTCCTACATATAAGTACAAAAAAACTGCCCAATGGACAGTTTTTTGTACTTTTGGTTGCGGGGACAGGACTTGAACCTGCGACCTCCGGGTTATGAGCCCGACGAGCTACCAACTGCTCTACCCCGCGATGTAAAATGGCTCCGAGAGTGGGGCTCGAACCCACAGCCTACCGGTTAACAGCCGGTTGCTCCACCATTGAGCTATCTCG
>NZ_CALPCF010000025.1:0-30015 GCF_943192965.1 Senimuribacter intestinalis | reverse complement strand
CTAACTCAATAAGCGAAGCGAATTGTAGTAGGTCCCCTGTCAGGAGTGCAGTGCTTTAGCACGTGGCACTCTACGACTAGTTCCCACGAGCAGAGTGAGTGGCAAGACGCTAGTCGTATAATGGAGCCCGCCCAATTTCCGCTTGGTGAGTGATGGGAGCTAATAGAAACAAATCAAAACAGTGAAAACAAAACTGTGAAATAACTTAATACAAACGGAGGAAGACGATGAAATATTTTGGCGGCTGTGATGCCGGAAGTACATATACAAAATGCGTGATTCTAGATGAGACTGCAAAAATTGTAGCATCCGTGATTCTAAAAAGCAGAATTAATCCGGTTCTCAGTGCGCAGGATGCGCTGGCTGCTGCGCTGGAACAAATTCCCGAACTGAAAAATGCGGAGGATTTAACCTATTTAGTAGGCACCGGCTATGGCAGAAATAAAGTTCCGTTCGCAGACGAAAACATTTCTGAAATAAGCTGCCATGCCATGGGGGTTCATGCAGCGGCGCCGGACGTGCGCGCGATTATTGATATTGGAGGCCAGGATGTAAAGGGCATCGCCGTTGATACTGATGGAACTGTACTGAATTTTGCAATGAATGATAAATGTGCAGCGGGGACCGGAAGGTTTTTTGAAACGATGGCGAACGCCTTTGAGATGAGCCTGCCGGAGTTTTCAAAACTGTCGCTGGGCGTAAAGAACGCAATTCCAATCACGGCGCAGTGTGCGGTCTTTGCGGAGAGTGAGGTAATCTCCCTTGTAGGAGAAGGAAAGCCCATGGAAGAAATTGCAGCAGGCATTCAGATATCTGTGGCTAAACGGTGTTTTGTTATGGCAAAGAAAGCCGGCGTGACTGACAGCGTAACTTTAACCGGCGGCTGTGCAAAAAATGAAGGTTTGAAAGCTGCGATTCAAAAAGTTCTGAAGGTAGAAGTTGTCGATTTATCGGTAGATCCGCAGCTGATGGGAGCACTTGGCGCAGCGGAATTTGCAAGGCAGAAAGGAATGGCAAAATGTTAAAAATTGTACTCATGATAGCCTGTATTTTGGCAGTGCTTTTTGTGCTGAGCCTAGTTGTGTTCTTTTTCAATTTAGATATGAAGATGGCAGCGAAGATGGGAACTCTTCTAAATGGACATTATGACAGAATCAAACGGGACAGGATGGACGGATGATGAAACTCTACGATGCATTGATTGAGGAGGTTTTATCTTTGACTGGGCAGGCGCAGGTGCAGTCCTGTAGCGGAAAAGCCTGGCAGCAGACAGATGACTTTGAGATGGTGATGAAAAAGGATATGGCATATGAGTTGGGCGGCGGCAGTTTGCCGGCGGTCAGCGGGCTTTTCTTTACCTCGGATGAAAGTTTGGTCCCCGAAGACGAGGTGCTGCTTTTTGGTCCAGACCTTCCGCAGCTTGAAACGGATTCATCCTATGCAAGAATTACCCTTTTAAAAGTTGAAGAAAACAGCTTTGCAGGACAAGATGAGGCTTATGAACAATTGCGTAAGATAGAGTATACAAGGTATCATGTTTTTCCCAGGGGCTATATGATGAGGATTTCTGCTGCAGGTATGCGCGAGCCTGTTCGCATTGCAAAAAAAGCCCTGCGGGAAGGGATGACTTTTGAGAAAGTAGGGCGCTTATTCATAGAGGGATACCATACCCATCCGAAGGTAGAATGCGTCACGATTTTATTCATTACCCAGCCGGATTTTCCCTACGAAAAGTTGGCGATGCTGGCTAAAAAAGGGGAAGAAATCACAGCTTCTCTGCACCGGATTTTCGACAATCTGGTGATGGATTGCAGGGCGTGCAGTCTGAAGCCAGTCTGCGATGAGGTGGAGGGATTGCGCAGTTTACATTTTCAGGCAGCGGGTGTAGCAATGAAATAATATGATTATGAGAAAAGTAATAAAACTTGTGCGATAGAATGTAAGTTTGTGTTCTGCTGCACAAGTTTTTTACTTCGATTGTACTGAAAAAAATCCCAAAATAGCTATTGCATAAATATAAATTTACTGGTATAATCTTCCGTTAGAATGTAATAGAAAACAGCAAGAAACGCAGAATCACTTACAAAGTACAAGGAGGGCAGATGAAAGGACTTATTTATCTAGAAGACGGCAGTATATATAAAGGAAAGGGCTTTGGTGCCAGCACTACCAACGTGGGAGAACTGGTTTTTAACACAGCGATGACCGGGTATCAGAAAACATTGACCGACCCTTCCTATAGTGGACAGATGATTACCATGACCTATCCGCTTTTGGGAAACTACGGGATTAACGATGAAGACTATGAGTCAGAAAAAATTCATGCACTGGGCGCAGTATGCCAGGATTTATGTATGAAACCCAGCAACCATCACAGCGTAAAGACCATTGACCAGTGGTTTTGCGAGCAGGGTGTTCCAGGTGTTTACGGCGTAGACACTAGAGAAATTACGAGAAAGCTCAGAAAGACCGGCAGCCAGAAGTGTGTTATTACCACAGAAGATATTCCCCTCAGTGAAATTAAAAAACTTGCAGAAGAGACAGAACTTTCGACAGACCAGATGAAAACTGCTGGCGTGCAGGAGATACAGACAATAAAAACGCCGGGAAGTGACTTCCACGTAGCAGTGCTGGATTTGGGCGTGAAGCGGAGTATTCTCAAAGAACTGGCAGACCGAGGCTGCAGTATGACCATCTACCCTTACGGTACCAAAGCAAAGACTATTTTGGAGGCAAAGCCTGACGGCGTTTTTCTGACCAATGGCCCAGGGGACCCTGCATCGGCAACGGAAGCGGTAGCCGTTATCGAGAAGCTTATAACCAACAGTAATTATGGCGCGGATTTAATGCCGATTTTCGGTATCTGCATGGGACATCAGCTGATCGCCCTTGCCTGCGGCGGCAGCACCTACAAAATGCAGTACGGACATCGTGGCTGCAATCACGGCGTCTTCGATAAAAATATTGGAAGAAGTTATATCACCAGCCAGAATCACGGCTACGCAGTGCAGCCGCAAAGTATTGTTCTAAAAGGGCTGGAAGCGACCCATCTGAATTTGAATGACGGAAGTGTGGAAGGGATGGCACATCTGTCAAAACCAGTTTTTTCTGTACAGTTTCATCCTGAATCAAATCCAGGTCCAAACGATACTGGATACTTATTCGATCAGTTCATCGACTTAATGAAAGGGGGAAGACTGTAATGCCTAGAGATTTTACCTTAAAGAAAGTTTTAATTATCGGTTCCGGTCCGATTATTATTGGACAAGCAGCAGAGTTTGACTATGCCGGCACGCAGGCGTGCAAAGCTATCAGCGAAGAAGGCATTGAGACTATTCTCATCAACAGCAATCCAGCGACCATTATGACCGATCAGGGAATTGCAGATAAAGTTTATCTGGAACCGATTACAGAAGAAGCTGTGGAACAGATTCTTGCAAAAGAGCGCCCGGATGGCGTGCTGGCAGGGTTTGGCGGACAGACTGGACTAAACCTTGCTATGGCGCTGGACGAAAAAGGTGTCTTTGAGAAATACGGTGTTAGACTTCTTGGCGTCAATAAAGAGTCCATCCATAAAGCCGAAGACAGGGAGGCATTTAAAGCGCTGATGCTGCAGACAGGACATCCCATTCCGCCGAGCACTATCGCAACAAGCCTGGAAGAGTGTAAGGCCTTTGTTGAAGAAATTGGATATCCTGTTATCATCCGTCCTGCATATACGCTTGGCGGCACAGGCGGCGGCATTGCCCACAACGATGAAGAACTGGAACATTTCTGCCAGCTTGGGATCGAGAAAAGCGCGATCGGGCAGATTTTGCTGGAAAAGTCTGTAGCAGGCTGGAAAGAAGTAGAATACGAGGTAATCAGGGACGGCAAGAATAATTGCATCATTATCTGCAGTATGGAAAACTTGGATCCTGTGGGCGTGCATACGGGAGACAGCATCGTCGTAGCGCCGACCCAGACACTGACCGACGGGCAGTATCAGATGCTGCGGGACGCATCGCTGTCTATCATCAGAAAGCTGGAAATCGAAGGCGGCTGTAATGTACAGTTTGCGCTGAATCCGGACAAGGATGAATACATCGTCATTGAAGTGAATCCGCGCGTCAGTCGTTCGTCCGCACTTGCATCTAAAGCGGCAGGATATCCTATCGCCAAAATTGCTGCAAAGATTGCCATCGGCTACAGTCTTGATGAACTGAAAAACTACGTGACAGAAGGCTCAAGCGCCTGCTTTGAGCCGGCGCTTGACTACTGTGTCGTAAAATTCCCAAAGTGGCCTTTTGATAAGTTCCGCACTGCCTCCAGAAAACTGGGGACGCAGATGAAAGCCACCGGTGAAATCATGGCAATTGACAGAAACTTTGAGAGTGCCCTCTTAAAAGCAATCGCCTCTTTAGAAACCGAAGGAACCGGTCTGCGGGTGCCGTACGTAACTGGACTTTCTGACAGCCGCCTTATGGAAAAATTGCTTGCCTGCGATGATGAGCGTATATTTTGTATCGCAGAAGCATTCCGGCGCGGACTTGCCGGCGTAGAAGAGATTTTTGAACTGACACAAATTGACCGCTGGTTCCTTTATAAAATTGAGGGCATCGTGTTGATGGAAAAAACGCTGCAGAGCGAAGAAATTACGGCAGATTTAGTCAGAGAGGCAGAACAGCGCGGCTTTACAGACGACGAGATTCTGGGACTGACCGGCATGGAAAGAGAGGTCCTTCAGGATATCAGATTGTATCACGATATTTACCCAGTTTACAAGGTGGTCGATACCTGTGCGGGAGAATTTGACGCAGTCACGCCGTACTACTATTCCAGCTATGGCGGGGAAAATGAAAGTGTAAAGAGTACCCATGAAAAAATTCTGGTTGTCGGCTCCGGTCCCATTCGGATCGGTCAGGGCATTGAATTTGACTACTGCTGTGTGCAAGGCGTGTGGGCTTTGAAGGAACTGGGCTATGAGTCCATTATCATTAACAATAATCCGGAGACGGTCAGCACGGATTTTGATACAGCAGACAAGCTGTATTTTGAACCGCTTCATACAGACGATGTGATGAACGTGATTAAGCAGGAGAGACCGGAAGGTGTGATTCTGCAGTTTGGCGGGCAGACTTCCCTAAATCTTGCATCCAAACTGGCTGCAAGAAGTATTAAAATTTTGGGCACTCAGAATAAATATATCGATCTGGCGGAAGATAGAGAAAAGTTCTCTAGTCTTTTGGATCTGTTAGATATTGCAGCGCCAAAAGGCTGTGCGGTGCGCAACCAGGAGGAAGCCTTTGAGGCGGTAGAACGTCTGGGTTATCCTCTCGTCGTGCGTCCGTCTTTTGTGATTGGTGGCAGAGCCATGCAGGTAGTCTATTCCGATGAGGAACTGCGGAAATATCTGAAGGAGGCGGTAAAACTTTCCCACGAGCATCCTGTCCTCATCGACAAATATGTTGAGGGCAAGGAAATTGAGGTAGATGCAGTAGCTGACGGAGAGGATGTCTTGATTCCGGGCATTATGGAACATATCGAAAGAACCGGCGTCCATTCTGGAGACAGCTGTACGGTATATCCGACTTACTCGTTGCCAGAAGAAGTACTGCAGGAACTGCTTTTCGCTACAAAACGCATCTGCCGGGCGCTACATATCGTTGGACTTGTCAATATTCAGTATGTCTGGGACGGCGAACGGATTTATGTTATCGAAGTGAATCCGCGTGCGTCAAGAACGGTGCCGATTCTCAGCAAGGTGACAAAAGTACCGATGGTAAAATTGGCAGTAGCCGTCATGACTGGCAACAAGCTGGTTGATCTTGGCTATGGCACAGGTATTTACCCTGCACAAAATTACTATGCTGTAAAAGTACCGGTATTCTCCGACGCAAAATTGACCGATGTAGATGTGGCAGTGGGACCTGAGATGAAGTCTACCGGTGAAGTATTAGGTATCGATACCGACCTGGATAAAGCCATCTATAAAGGGTTTCTGGGAACAGGAACACAGATTCCAACAGGAGGCGGCGTGTTCATTTCTCTCAAAGACCATGACAAAACAGAGGAAAGCGTAGCGGTGATAAAGGACTACATGGACATGGGATTTGTTCTATACGCCTCGGCAGGAACGGCAGTATATTTGAAGAAATATGGAATAAAGGCGGCAGTTATCGATTACCGCGATGTAATCCCTAAAATTTCTGAAGACATTCACATTGTTATTAATACGCCGAAAGCCATCAATAAGATTGGCGCAGATACTTTTCCAATCAGGCGTGCAGCGATTGAGCACGGCTTGCCGGTGCTGACCTGTATGGATACAGCTTGGGCATTTGCAAAAGCAGTGAAACAGAAACAGGAAGGCGCACAGCTGACATACGAAGCGCTGTAATTGATAAAAATAAACATGGGAGGCTGTATCATTTTGAAACAGTCTCTTGTTTATGGGCAATTTTCTGAAAAGAACATTGAAAAAATTGCGGAAAAATGGCATAATAATAAAATATAACATAATACTAGAGAAAGGAATATGCGTAAACCGCGCGACATAGAAGCAGCGCGGCGCATGAAATGAAAATGGAGATATTGGCACCGATTTTGGCGGTATTGATTTTTGTGGGCATGTTTGTCATGATTGTCCTGGAAAAATTTGAACGTCATTACATTACGTTAGTTAGCGGCGCACTAGTTTTGGTACTGGTTTTTGGTCTTTGTATGCGGGATATGGACGCCGTGCTGCAAACCCTGAGTCTGGATAGCCTGTTTGAGTCCGGTTTCTGGATAGGAGAAGGGGAAGAAGGCTCTATGGGAATCAACTGGGCAACAATCATTTTTATTGCAGGAATGATGGTTATGGTAGAAGGGCTTGGAGAGGCAGGATTCTTTCACTGGCTTTGTCTGCTTCTTGCCAGAATGGTCAACTACCGTGTGACACCGCTTTTAATTTGTTTTATGTGCATTTCTGCAGGACTTGCCATGTTTATCGACAGTATTACCGTAGTACTTTTCTTAGCAGCAGTGACTGTGGATTTAGGGAAACTTCTCAAATTTAATCCGATTCCTATGGTGATTGCAGAAATTTTCTGCGCTAACCTGGGAGGCGCAGCAACCATGAGCGGGGACCCGCCGAATATTATTATAGGAACAGCTTTAGGCTATACTTTTACTGACTTTGCCAGAAATACAGGGCTGATTGTAGCAATCTGCTTTGTCGTTATCGTGGCCTACTTCCTTCTCATATTCAGAAAAGAACTGAAAGCAACCGATTCCATGGATAGAAGCGGTCTGTCCTGTCCGGAGCCGGTAACAGCAATTCACAACAAAAAACTGTTTATCTATGCAGTGGTTATTTTCATTGGCGCTATTGTTCTTCTGGTGACCCATGCCCAGACTGGTCTTACTGTTGCCACAATCGGCGTCATTATGGCGGTGGTTACGATACTTGGAATGATCGTGCTGGAAGATAAGAAAAAGACTGTTGAAGTGCTGAAAAAAGTAGACTATAAGACGCTGCTTTTTTTCATCGGACTATTTGTTTCTGTAGGAGGACTAGAGGAAACAGGCATACTGGAACTGATGGCGCAGGGCATTATGAATATCTGTCAGGGAAATATCAAGCTGATTTTACTGGTCATTCTGCTGCTGTCAGCTGTGTGCAGCGCACTAGTGGACAATATTCCGTTTGCAGCAACTATGATTCCGGTGATCAAGTCTATCTCTGCGGCGCAGGGTATCAATCTGTCCATGCTGGCATGGACGCTGGCACTGGGGACCGACTTTGGCGGTAATGCAACACCAATTGGCGCTTCTGCTAATGTGGTGGGAACCTCTATCGCAGCCAAGGAAGGACACCCGATTGGATGGGGCACCTATTGTAAGTACTGCGTACCGGGCACGATTTTAATTATCGGAATATCTCTGTTGTGTCTGTACGCAAGATATGTATAGAGATAAAACAGAAAGGAAATTTAAATGAAAAAACAACTGATTATTACGATTGGAAGAGAAAGCGGAAGCGGCGGACATGAAGTTGCAAAGCAGCTGTCAGAAGCGTTTCGCATTCCGTTTTACGATAAAGAAAAAATCCAGCAGCTTGTCGCCAAGGAAACCGGTTACGAGTTGGAACTGGTAAAGAAGATGGATGAAAAACCTGTAAGCAGACTGTTTTCCAGAAGATTTGATGATTTTTCCACATCCGTGCCCGAACATGTGGCTAGAAAAACCTTTGAAATCGTGCAGACCATGGCGAAAGAAGGGAAATCCTTTGTTCTTGTGGGCCGCTGCGGAGAATATATCCTCCGGGATAATCCTAACATGGTCAGCTTTTTTATCAACGGCAAAAAAGAAGCGAAAATAAAAAGACTGATAGAGACGGAAGGCTGTGACGCCCATGAAGCAGCCGGTCTGATGAAACAGCGCGACGCAGTCAGAAAGACATATCATAACTATTATTGTGATACTAAGTGGGGAGATTCCCGGGGATATAATCTGGTGATTAACTCCTCCGTCCTGGGACTTGAGAAGAGCGTAAAAGTGCTGACAAATTTTGTAGAAGAGTTCATGGAAGGATAAAAGTAAGGCTGCCATGCCGGCAGCCTTAAATTTTTTTGAGGATATTATTCTACGAAAGAACCGCCCTTAAAGATCTTTTTGCCCAGTTCTTTTTGTGCTTCAGGAACGCCTTCCAGGTTTTGCTTCTGGATTGCTCTGATTTTCAGCGGCAGAGAGAATAGGTTGATAAAGCCTTCTGCATCGCTCTGATTGTACACTTCATCTTCGCTAAATGTTGCGAACTCTTCGTTGTATAAGGAATATGGAGATTTACTTGCAACAGGCCAAGCGGTGCCCTTGTAAAGTTTCATCCTTACCGTACCGGTTACCAGCTTTTGTGTTTCGTCTACAAATGCGGAAATGGCTTCACGGAGCGGTGTAAACCAAAGACCGTCGTAAACCAGCTGCGCAAATTTCTGAGAGACAATGTTGCGGTACTGCAGGGTATCTCTGTCTAAAATGAGTTTTTCCAGGTCTTTATGCGCTGCGAATAAAATGGTGCCGCCCGGCGTTTCGTATACGCCTCTGGATTTCATGCCGACCAGACGGTTTTCGATGATATCAATGGTCCCGACGCCGTTCTCGCTGCCTAATTTATTTAACTCGGTTAAAAGCTCAATTGGACCCATTTTCTTTCCATCTATAGCAACAGGGATGCCTTTTTCAAAATCAATTTCTACATAAGTCGGAGTGTCAGGTGCGTCCTCTGGCGTCTTTGAAAGTACGTGGATGTCAGGCTTATGCTCGTTCCATGGGTTTTCCAGATTGCCGCCTTCGTGACTAATGTGCCAGATGTTTTCGTCTCTGGAATAAATTTTTTCTACAGTCTGTGCAATCGGAATGTTGTGCTGATGCGCATATTCAATACACTGTTCACGAGACTGTAGATCCCAGATTCGCCAAGGTGCGATGATTTTGATAGCAGGATTCAGTGCATGAATAGTGGACTCAAAACGAACCTGGTCGTTACCTTTTCCGGTACAGCCGTGGGCAATGGTAAAAGCACCTTCAGCTTCAGCGATTTCTACCAGTTTCTTCGCCTGCAGCGGTCTTGCCATGGAAGTACCCAGCAGATAGTCGTTTTCATAGATTGCGTCTGCTTTTAAAGTTGGATAGATAAAGTCGGTAATGAATTCTTCCTGAATATCTAATATGTAGGCTTTGTCTGCGCCAGTAGCGTAGGCTTTCTTTTCAATTGCATCGAAGTCTTCCTTCTGCCCGGTGTTGCAGCAGACTGCGATAACTTCGCAGTTATAGTTCTCTTTTAACCATGCGATGATGATGGATGTGTCCAGACCGCCGGAATAGGCAAGGACGATTTTTTCTTTTGCCATAGTGTGTTCCTCCGAATATGTAAATATTTATAATCGTGAATAAAAATTAATCAGTGCATGTAATATACCACACCTGCCTGAATAAATCAAGGTTTTTTTGTATTAAAATAATAAAATGTGTAAAAAAATACATTCTGATATACAAAATAGGATCGTAAAGCGCTTTTTGTAAAAAATCGGAAGACCCTACAAAAATATAACAAAAATCTAACCTCCTATGGCTATAATGTGAAATATAAAATGAGAAAAGTACTTGCGGATAAAGTATAGGGCAGGTACAATAATATTAAACAAGAAAGACCTTTGTAGAACATTAAGTAAATCATTAAGGAGGAAAAAGAAATGAAAAAACTATTAACTTCACTGTTATGCGTAGTGATGGTAATGGCGTTCATGCCGGCAATGGCTTTTGCTGCTGAAGAAGTTGCAGCATCTTTACCGGCAGCAGAAAATGGTGTCATCACTCTGGAAAGTGACGTTGTACTGAGTGAGACAGCGACTTTTAGCAAAAACGTAACGATCAACGGCAATGGTTATACCATCAGTCCGGCTAGAGACGGACAATTTACCGGCGCAAACCTGATTGCAGTTACTGGCGGCACTGCAACTCTCAATAATGTGAGAGTGGATGCAGTTGGCGCTTGCAGAGCGGTTCTGGTAAAAGCAGGTAAACTGGTTGTTGATGGAAACTCCTATATCACTGGAGGTAAAGCAAGCAGCTATGCCCATGGTGTATATGTAACTGGAAAAGCTGAATTTGAACTGAAGAGCGGTACGATTTCCGGCAACACTGGAACAAATGTTAACGCAGATTACTACGATGAATACAGCAAAGATTTATGGATTGGCGCTAATGCAAAAGCAGATATTTCCGGTGGTGCTGTAGGTTATGTATTTGTAAATGCAAACGGCTACTCTGGTCAGAACAAAGGCGGTCTGACTGTTTCCGGCGGTTCTGTCACTAACCTGTACGCAGAAACTGCTGATGGATATGATGCTGACTGCATCGTAAATGGCGGAACAGTTGAAAATGCTATGGTAAGTTCTGCAGCAAATTTGCAGTCCTTGGTAAATGCAACAGGTATTAAGACAATTCAGCTGAGAACTGATATGGATGTAAATCTGGTAATTCCGGCTGAAGCAGACTTTACACTTGATTTAAACGGCAAGACTCTTAATGGCGGAACAGTAAAAGGCAAAGCAACAATTACTAACTATGGTAAAGTTGTAATCAACGGAAACGGAACTATTAAGCGTGAGGACAACAACACCTCTGGATATTATACGATTAATAACCATGGAACCATGTCCATTAATAGCGGAACTGTAATCAACAACTCCAACAACTCTTCTTTGATTAGAAATGCTGGTCTGGCTTCCGATAAGGACAAGAATGTAACACTGAATATCAACGGTGGAACGATTGAACAGAAAGAGTTTAACGCAGTAAAGAATGATGACTATGGCAAACTGAATATCAATGGTGGAACAATCACCAGCGAACACTATGCCGTACAGAACTGGAGCAACGCAACTATTCAAGGTGCAACCATCAACGGCGGTGTTTATACTGGTGCATGGGACGATACTATCGGAGCAGGAGATACTGCTATCAGCACAGGTACAACTGTTAAGGGTGATGTTGTAACTGAAGTTTTCGGCAGCGGTGTAACAGGTAAACCGGAAGTACGCATTTATGCTGGTACAATTGAAGGAAAACTGAATGTTACAGAACAGTCTGATGTAAGAGTTTACGGTGGTAAATTCGCTGATAAAAATGCAGCTGAATACATTGTAGGCAATCGTGAGATGGATGCAGATGGTAATGTTGTAGCTAAACAGCCTGAAACTCCGGTAACTCCAAATCCAGGTCCAGTTGGTCCTTCAGAGCCGGTAAATCCTGATACACCGGAACCACCGGTTGACATTGAAGATCCTGATACTCCGCTAGGACCTCTTCCTGACGAAGAAGTAGCCGCAGCAGTAAAAAGTGCAAAGATAAAGACTACTTCCAAGTTGGTTACTGTAAAAGGCAAGAAAGCAATCAAACTCTCCTGGAAGGGTGCTGAGGACTTAGAGTTAGATGGATATGAAGTATTCAGATCTGTTAAGAAGAATTCCGGATACGGAAAAGTTAAGTATTTTGGACCTACTTCCAAAACCACTTACACTAACACTAAGGAACTGAAAAAAGGCAAGACCTACTATTACAAAGTAAGAGGTTACAAGATGGTTGGAGGCCAGAAAGTTTACACTGCATGGTCAACAAAAGCTTGGAGAACTGTTAAATAGTTTCTGGCAAATAGAATGAAAATAATTTAAGTGATAAATGAACGAAGAAGCTGTCTCAAAGTAAAATGAGACAGCTTCTTTTCGCTTTTGGGTCAGCAGCCTCTTTAAGCGGTTAATCTAATAGAAAAAGAATCAAGATATGCCCATAATTTGCCTCGCGCCAATTTTGGGCTTGATTTCTGTATACATGGCGCGGACCTATAAGAAAGTGCCATGTAGAAATGCTTTTTTAGAAAAAATGGCGGCGACAGAAAGAAATGCAGACAGATAGCCGGAAAAACTTTAGCGTCCTACAGTAAAATATCAAAAAAGCGGATATCAGGCAGCAGGTGCGCGCCAGTTTTTTAGAAAATGAATCCCAATATGGCGTTTGGCGGATGGCTGGCGCCATGTATACAAAAAACGCTTAGAAGATGGCGGTTTTCATGGGGTGGACGCCGGATATCCAAAAAAATCTTGAGATTATGGCGCGCCGGTTTCTCTGCAGCACAGGCTATTACATATTAATCATATTAAATCAGATTGAACTGCATCCCGGCATTTAATCTGGATTCTTTTTCACTTCAATGTGAAATAATCTCTTTGATTTTGTCTTGCACTATTGCCTTATATTTACATTAAAGTGGTGCGGATTTTTATATTCTATCGATAAAACTTCTTTTTTGCAAAAAAATTGTCGAAATTTCAAAAAGTACCCTGAGAGTTCCTTTTCAAAATGGTAAAAAAGAGATACACTAAAGGAACCGCTATTTAGCGAAAAACAAAAAGAAAGCGAGAAGGAGAGTTGACAGAAAAAGAACTTTCAGAAAGAAGAGCAGTACTTTGTGAGAAATATGACAAGATACTGGGATTAACTTATCACTTTGGTGTGGCAGACAGCGACAGAGATGATGTTGTGCAGGAAGTGTTTGTTGCAGCTTATTTACATTTGCATCAGCTGCGGGACATAGAGAGCATGGATTCTTGGTTGTATAAAATTGCCATGAGAAAAGCGGGACGAATCGGAAGGAAAAGTAAAAGGCGAGAAGACAAAGAGCTTTTGTACGAGTCCTGTGAGCAGGAGCTTGACAGGATTAGCGCAGAAGAATATGCGTCAAAGATAGACTTCAGCGATGAAGACATCTTTGAAATGGTAAATAGTCTAAAGCCGCCAGCGCCGGAAATAATCAGACTCCGCTATGTATCGGAATTGAGTATGGTGGAGATAGCAAAGCTTTTAAAGATGAATTACAATTCGGTGAAAACGATAGAACGCAGAGCGAAAAAAGAACTGGAGAAAATGATAAGTGAGGGAAAGCATGAAACGAAAAGAGAGAGAAAACATGAAGAAGAACGAGCAGAAGTTTATGGAGGAGATAGGAGCGGCACTGAAGAGACACGAAAAGAAGACAAAACTAGACGCAGAGGTGTTGGAAGGCTGGGTCGCAGCTGCCAAGGAAAGGAGTAGGGCTAGAAAGAGGAAGTATATGGCTGCGATATCCTGTGTTGTGATTGTTTGCGCAGGTACTTTTAGTGCAATGAACTTGCTGGTGCCGGATGCTGCAATTGCTGGGAAAAACGGTCCGGTTACAATGGAGGATGGAAACAGCACAATTGTAAAAAATAATGCTGAAGACCCGGGAGCAAACTTAGGCGGCGATACGATGATTGAAACAGAATGGGATAAGGTTGCAACCGTAAAGAAAAACTATCCAGACTTGCTGATTCCAGGCTATGTGCCAGAGGGATATGAGTTTAAAGAACTACGGGTAGAAGTGACGGAGTTTTTTAATTCATATAGTTATACATATGAAAAGGAAAAATCGGCATTACGATTTACACAGATAACCAGTACAGATTTAACGATTATTAAAAACTATAGTTATAGTTTTATATCTAATTCTGGAGTGGAAATAAAGATAAAAGAGGATGAAGAAATTAGTGCAAGCTTTATTATAGACGATAATACATATACGATTATTGGGAATTTAAAAGAGGAGGAGTTTGCCGAGATAGCAGATAGCCTAGAGAAATGATAAAGTTAGGCTTTAAAATAGATCAGAGTAGGAAGTGGAAGTATATTTGCTGCCTCGGTCGTATTCGTCCACGGAAACGCATTTAATTCTATAGACTACACCTTTTTTTACGGTCCATTCATCGTAGGTTAATACACTAGCTTTATTTGAACCAGTATACTTAATTGTATTACCAGTAACATCGGTAGCAGTCACCCAGCTGCTACCGGATTTTTTTTGCAGCGTAATGGTTACTGTATATTTGTCTGCGGTGGATGAAAATGTAATTGCAGCACCAGCAGCAGCTTTAGTATCGCTAATTCTTTTAGTGGTAAATCCAACAGTGGAGGTACTATATGTCGAACCTGTATCTGCAGAGGCAAAAACAGATGTCATTCCAAGGGTTAGAGCGAGCATGAGAAACATGCAGACGAATTTTTTTTTCATGGTTTTCCTTTCAATCATTGATAAGAGTAAACTTTCGCAAGGCAAGTATATCTTGCCTTGTTTTTATTGTCAACTTTTAAGAAACCATTGGCAAACACAAGGAAAAATGCGCGCTAAAAGTAGTCTGAAATGCATATATTTGAAGAAAATCATCAAAATATGCACGCAGTTGTGCGTAAAATTTGAAAAAACCTTTATAATATGCACAAATGGGATGTCTGGATGAAAAATATCAATTCAATCAGAATGAAAAGGTGCATATTTTTTCTGATTTCTTTAAAAATCTGCACAGATTGATGAAGAAACGTGCATATATTGAGGAAAAATCTGGATTTTATGCATGCCAGAGGGCACGAGCAGAATTCTTTCTGAGATAAAATGATACGGGAATCGTTTTCACAGGCTTGCCGTGACGAGCAGCAAAAGAAAAACAACAAAATACAGTGCTTTACATCTGCATACCAGTAAGAGAGCAGAAAGTGTGCAGACTTTAGCTCTTTGTGAGGCTGCTGTGCATGTGAAAATATGGATTTGCCATCCACGTAGGTTTTCTTGCACTTCAGATTTATAGGAATATTCAGTAAAACTAGTTTTTTTACCAAAAAAACTAAAACCGGATATATACCCGGGGGGGGGGGTAACATATAATGGTATAAAATATATTTTATATCTTTAATCGAGTAAGGGAGCGAAAAATGGAAAAAACAAAAAAGAAATTCCAAGTACCACACGTGTACGCATTACTCACAGGCCTTATTATTTTATGTGCAATTCTAACGTATATTGTTCCGGCAGGGGCCTATGATATGATGGTGCTGGACGATGGCAGAGAAGTTGTAGACCCTGATACTTTCCGCTATATTGATCAGACGCCGGTGGATCTGATGGGCACTATGAGCGCTGTATTCAGGGGAATGCTGGGAGCAGCTGATATCGTATTTCTGATTTTTATCTTTGGTGCGTGCTTTGGCGTAATCGGGGATACAGGAGCGATTGAGGCAGGACTTGTCAAAGTTTCTAAAGCTCTTGCAGGAAAAGAACTTTTTATCATTCCGGTTATGATGTTCATTTTCTCACTGATGGGAGCGATCATCGGTTCAGCAGAGGATTTACTGCCGTATATTCCAATCTGCGTAAGTCTTTGCCTCGCATTAGGCTTTGACTCTATCACCGGTACAGCTATCGTACTTTGCGGCGGTGCTGCAGGCTTTGGCGGCGCCTTTATGAACGCATATACAGAGGGCGTTGCGCAAAGTATTGCGGGACTTCCGATGTTCTCTGGACTGGGATACAGAATTGTTGTGTATGTATCTATGGTAGTTGTTACAGTTGCATTTGTTATGATTTATGCACGCAGAGTCAAAAAGAATCCGACCCTTTCCAGAATGTATGAAGAAGATCAGAAGAGAGAGGACAAACTGGAACTGGATGAGGAATTGCATCCGTTTGGAATCAGACAGAAACTGGTTCTGCTGGCACTGCTGATTACCATTGTTCTTCTTGCGTATGGAACTATTCAGTGGGGCTGGTACTTTAATGAAATTGCGGGACTTTTCTTTGGTCTGGCGATTGTGTCAGCTATCATTGGCGGCATGTCAGTCAATGAGTTTGCAGAATCTATTTCCAACGGAATGGCTGGAATTTGCGGAGGCGCATTAGTTTGTGGTTTCGCCAGAGGTATCATGGTAGTGCTGACAGACGGCAATATCATCCATACACTGCTGCATGCAACTGCAAATATCCTGATGCAGCTGCCTTCAGTGATTTCCGCAGTTGGTATGTATATTTTCCAGTGCTTACTGAACTTTATCATTCCATCTGGTTCCGGTCAGGCTGCAGTGTCCATGCCGATTATGGCGCCGCTTGCTGATATGGTAGGTGTAACCCGTCAGACTGCAACGCTGGCATTCCAGCTGGGTGATGGTATCTCCAATATCTTTACACCGACATCCGGCTACTTTATGGCAGCCTTGGCACTTGCAAAGATTCCTTGGGAAAAGTGGGCAAGATGGATTCTGCCGTTAATTGGAATTCAATACTTATTAGGCGCAATTCTGGTTGTAATTGCACACTTAATGCAGTGGGGACCGTTCTAAGAACGACATACTGGAGTGAAATTTAAGAGGTGAGTAAAATTATGAAAACATATACGAGCCTTGTGAGAAAGACCGATGAAAAAATCGGTCTTTTTCACAAGGAGCTGATGGCTCTTAGTGATGATTTGGCAGATCATCCGGAAGTAGGCGGTCAGGAATACCGAACTACAGAAAAAATGACTGCCCTTCTTAGAGAAAAAGGATTTACCGTGACATATCCTTTTGCGGGCTTGGAAACAGCATATAAGGCGGTTTTTGGAAATAATGACCATAAATATAAAATTGCGCTGCTTGCAGAATATGATGCACTTCCAGAACTGGGGCACGCCTGCGGACATTGCCTCAGCGGCTCTATTAGTATACTTGCAGGTATCGCACTTTCTGCACTGCAGGACGATTTGGGTGTGGATATTCATATCATTGGAACCCCTGACGAGGAGTATAACGGCGGTAAACCGAAGATGATTCGCACCGGTGCTTTTGATGATTATGATATGGCGATGATGATACACCTTTACGATGCCAATCAGGTTTATACGAAGCTGCGGGCGCTGGATACCTATACCTATTATTTTCATGGGAAAGCAGCCCATGCTTCGGCGGCACCTTGGGATGGACATAATGCCTTTAATGCCTGTCAGCTGTTCTTTCATGCGATCGATATGCTTAGGCAGCACGTGAAAACGGATATCCAAATACACGGCATTATCAGAAATCCGGGAGAAGCGCCGAATATTGTGCCGGAGGAAGTATCTGCAGAACTTTACATTCGCGGATTTGACAGACCTTATCTGAATCAGGTCAACAAGATGATTGATGACTGTGCAGCGGGTGCTGCTATTGCAACCCAGACTACCTGGGAGAAGAAAGCAACTGCAGAAAGGTACGATAATCTGCTGATTTTACCCTTTGGTAATGCTCTGCTTGCAGAAACCTATGAGGAAATGGGACTTACTTTAAACGGCAATCCCGAAGAACTCTTTGGGTCTTCCGACTGCGGCAATGTAAGCTTTGTCTGCCCAGTCTTTCATCCGACCTTGCAGGTGGTGGACAAAGGCGTGCCAATACATACCAGAGAATTTGCCGATGCTATGAAGACAGACAGAGCACACAAGGCACTGGCGACTGGTGCGGGTATCATTTGCCGCCATGTGATTAAAATGCTGGCGGATGAAGAAAACTTAAAGAAACTGAAAACAGAATTTGAGGAGAAGAAGGCATGATGTACGTAAGAGCATTTTTACCTGCGATTTTGGCGTTGCTGGCATTTCTGATGTTGCTTCGCTATGGTTTTAATAAAAATGCGCTGATTCTCGGTGCTAGTGGCGCTATGGCGGTGTATTTGCTGGCAGAAGCCAGACTTAGTCTAGTTTCTACTGTCAATGGAGCAGCACTAACTTTTACACTGGTCTATGCTATAATTGCTATTATGAATATGAGGAAGAATAAAAGAGGTAAATAGATATGATGGATTTACTGATTATAAACGGGCGTTACCCTGACTTTCAGGCGGCACAAATAAAGAAAGCCAATATCGGTGTTCGTAATGGGAAAATTGTTTATTTAGGGGAAGATATGCCCGAGGCAAAGAAGACCTTAGATGCGATGAACCAAATTGTATCGCCAGGCTTTATTGATATTCATATGCATGAAGATGATTTGCTGGGAGAAGATGCAGAATATATAATCGGAAATATGATGCTGAAGATGGGAGTGACGACGGCCTGTGGCGGAAACTGCGGCATACAGAGGCAGAGGCTGGCTGAATTCAAAGACCGGGTAGCGAAACTGGGCGGAAGTCCTGTCAATATGGTTATGTTTGCAGGTTACAATCAGATGCGCTATGAACTTGGATTGGGACATTATGAGCGTGCGAATGAACATCAGAGAGAAAGCCTGCGAACATTGTTAGAAGAAGAGCTGCGGGAAGGCGCTTGCGGTATTTCTTTTGGAATAGAATATGACCCTGCGATAACCTATGACGATATGATGGAAGCGCTGGCATTGCTAAAAGATAAGAGATATCTGGCATCGGCACATTATAGAGAATCCGGCATCGGTGCCATCGAGTCCATAGAGGAAATGCAGCGTTTATCAAAGGACAGCGGTGTAAAGTTTCAGATTTCCCATCTGTCTAGCTGCTCTGCGACCGGGCAGATGGAAGAGTCTCTGGCTCTCATTGATAAACTGATTAGCGAAAATCCGCTGCTGGATTTTGATACTTATCCGTATAACGCCTTTTCAACCTTGATAGGCAGTGAGGTATTTGAAGAGGAATGCCTGAATCAGTGGTGTGAGGATATCAGCGCCATTATGCTGACAAAAGAACCTTATAAAAACACCTATTGCACAAAAGAAATTTTAGACGAGGCGAGAGAAAAATATCCTGACATGATGGCGGTGGGCTTTATTATGAATGAAGAAGAAATTTCTGCAGCAATCTCCAGTGAACACGGTATGATTGGCAGCGATGGAATTCTCTTTGGCGGTGATGGACACCCGCGCGCTTCAGGCACTTTTCCCAGAGTTCTGGGGAAATATGTAAGAGAAGAAAAGGTGATTTCTTTACTTGACGCTCTTGCCAAAATGACCGTCAGACCGGCAGATAGATTGTCTTTATCGGACAAAGGAAGAATAGAACTTGGCGCTGATGCGGATTTGACTATTTTTGATGAAACGACTATAATAGATGGTGCCACCTATGAAAATATCGACGTGCAGCCTGAGGGGATAAGCTATGTCATCATAGGCGGTGAAATTGCTATGCAGCATAAAGAAATCGTCAGTGATAGACTTGGACGGTTTATCAGTTTTCATCAGAGAGAAGATTAGAATGAACAAAGAACACTATTTACAAAAAACGAGTATTGTTTGTTTGCTGGCGCTGCTCTGCTGTTTCTTGTGGGGCAGCGCATTTCCATGTATTAAAATCGGCTACCGGCTTTTTGCCATCGAAAGCACAGATACCTGGTCGCAGATTCTTTTTGCGGGTATTCGGTTTACGCTAGCGGGTGTGCTGGTGATTCTGACAGCAAGCGTGCCGCAGAAGAAGATTCTGTTTCCGAAAAAAGGCTCCTGGGGCATGGTGGCAAAAATCAGCATGGCGCAGACCGTAATTCAGTATTTTTTCTTTTATGTGGGGCTTGCCCATACGACAGGAGTAAAAGGTTCTATCATAGAGGGAGCCCATGTTTTTCTGTCGATTCTTATTGCATCACTAATTTTTCATCAGGAAAAAATGACGAAGGCGAAGAGTGCAGGCTGTGTTATCGGGTTTTCCGGTGTGATTTTAGTTAATGTCAGTGGAGCCGAGGGTCTTGGCGGCGGTCTTGCGCTCAATGGTGAGGGGTTTCTGCTCATTGCTTGCGTGTCTTATGCCTTTTCCTCGGTACTTGTAAAACTTTATTCTGCAAAGGAAAGTCCGGTGGTGCTCAGTGGATATCAGTTCATGATGGGCGGCGTGATTATGACGGCTGCAGCATGGATTGGCGGAGGCCATTTGACGGTAACAAGCCTGTGGGCATATCCAATGATGGTTTATATGGCATTGATTTCGGCAGTAGCATACTCCGTTTGGGGCGTGCTCCTCAAATATAATCCGGTTTCAAAGGTCACCGTCTTCGGCTTTACCACGCCGGTGTTTGGCGTTGTGCTTTCCGCGCTGTTTCTTACAGAAAGTGGGCAGATTCCGTGGGTACAGAGTCTTGTTGCGCTGTTGTGTGTCTGCGCCGGCATTTTCATTGTCAATCGCGGAGAAACATTAGAAAACACAGATTGACTATAAATTAACAAAGAATTGATTTTTTTTTGACAATTTGAGGAAACTGTATTGATTTCAATACAGTTTTTGTTATAATAGTAGTAAGTGGTTTTATACTGCGGCTTGATTATTAGAACTTTGAATCATAAGAAAGGAACATATTACTATGAACGTTTATGAAGAATATCGTGCGAAACTTCGCACCGCAGAAGAAGCAGTTAAAGTTGTTAAAGACGGAGACTGGGTTGACTACAGCCAGACGTGTTCTTTTCCGGAAGCGCTGGACCGTGCGCTGGCAGGAAGAGTAGGAGAAGTAAAGGACGTTAAAGTCAGACATGCAATCAGCATGAAACCGGTTCAGATTGTAGAGCAGGATCCAAATCAGGAATCCTTTACTTATAACCTGTGGCATACTTCCGGTCTTGATCGTAAATACTGCGACCAGGGCAGAGCATATTACTCCCCAATGCTGTTCAGACACTGCGGCAGATATTATACGAAGGGTTTTGCGCCAGTAGATGTTGCAATGATTACAGTAGCTCCAATGGATGAGCACGGCAACTTCAACTACGGTCTGACTAACTGCTGTCTGCAGGAGATGCTGGATCAGGCAAAGACCATTATCCTGGAAGTAAATCCGAATATGCCGAAGATTTACGGTAAATGCACAGATCATATCCATATTTCTCAGGTTGACTATGTTGTTGAATCTGATGCTGAGCTTGCAACTACACCAGTAGGCAAGGCTTCCGACATCGACAAACAGATTGCAGAATATATCTTCCCTTACCTGGAAGACGGAATTACACTGCAGCTGGGTATCGGCGGCATGCCTGATTGCCTGGGCATGCTCATTGCAGAGTCCGACCTGAAAGACTTAGGCATGCATACTGAACTGATGTCTAACGGATATCTGAAATTATATCAGTCCGGTAAAATGACTGACAGAAGAAAGAACATTGACAAGGGCAAAGGCGTATTCTCTATCTGCAGCGGTTCCAGAGAACTGTACGATTTCTTAAACGAAAACCAGATGATCGTATCTGCACCGATGGCATACGTAAATGACCCGGCCACCCTGAGACAGCACGAGAAATTCGTTTCTATCAACAGCTGTATTTCTATGGACCTTTATGGACAGGTATGCTCCGAAACAGCAGGTACCCGTCACATCAGCGGTACCGGCGGACAGCTGGACTTCGTAACAGGTGGTCTGGAGTGCCCGAATGGAAAAGCATTTCTTGCATTCCCTTCAAGCCGTGTTGACAAAGAAGGCAACCGTCACTCCAACATCTTCCCTAAGTTCACGCAGGGTGATGTAATTACAACACCGAGAACGCAGGCACCTTATATGGTAACTGAATACGGTGTAGCAGTACTTCCTGGCAAAGCAACTTGGCAAAGAGCTGAAGCCATCATTGACATTGCGCATCCTGACTGCCGCGAGGATTTAATTAAGGCTGCTGAAGAACAGAGAATTTGGAGAAGAAGCAACAAACGTTAATTTGTGTGAATTTTTCCATCCCAATAATAAAACCGTCCCTCTCAAAGATGAGCAATCGAGAGGGGCGGTTTTATTATTGGGATTGTGCCCATTTTTCAAGAAGAACTTTTATAATACCAGCCAGAGGAACTGCCAGAATCATCCAGAGAAGACCTCCAACGGCTCCGGCTGCGGATACAGAGATTAGAACGAAGAATGGGTGCAGCCCAGTGGATTTTCCAATGATACGCGGATAAATAAAATTCGATTCTACTTGTTGAACGGCAAAAAGCGCCAGCGCAGCAAGTATAGCTTTGGAAAGTCCGCCCTGAGCCAGTGCAATTAGGGATGCGGGAATAATACCGATGACTGGACCGAAGTAGGGAATTACGTTAGCTATGCCAGCAAAACAACCGATAAACACAGAAAAGTCAACGCCAATCAGTGCAAGCGCAAGTGACGATAAAAAGGCGACAATGACCGAATCTACAAAGACGCCTCGCAGAAATGCAGAGACGACGTCGTTTATGGAAAAAGCAATTTCTCTGAGAATGCCGTGCGCTTTTTGACCCAAAAAAAGGTGCAGTCCCTTGTTGCACAAGCGAAGAAAGAAATCCTTATCTTTCAAAAGGTACATAGCAGCAACGGCGCCGATAAAAAATTTTGTAAGACCGCTTCCGAGGCTTTGTACCATCAGTACTACATCAGCTTGACCGAAAGATATGCCAAATAGCTGCCTGATTAGGGATTTATACTCTTCATAGTAGGCTTGCAGTGAAGTGACGATACTTTGTAGAGACCCTGCTGTTAGATGGTCGCAGGCGATATCAGCAAAGCCAACGGCTAGCAGGCAAAATGTGCCTGCCACAGTCAGATAAGCAAGAAGAACGCAAAGAAAACGCTTGGCTGAAAGTTTTTTCTCCAGCCAGCAGACATAAGGATCCAGAATATAGGCGATGGCGATGCCGAGAAATGCGGGGACCAAAGCGCGGCGCAGAAAAAAGAACGCCGTAACGATAAAAAATATGATAAGCAGTTTTAACATAGTTTGCGGAAACCTCCTGAAAATAGTATGTTAGAATAACAGGAAAATATAAAAGATAAAGCTGAAAATTTTAGAGGTAGGCAAAGTAAATTCTGCGGTAGAGACAGGAGAATAAAAGGTGACTTAGGTATTGTGAGAATCTATTGAAAATCACTGGTATAGAAGCATTTTTTATGTTTCAAAAAAAGAACAAAAAACTTTGCATAAGGGTGTTGACGAAAACATTCTTCCGCTGTATTATGATAGCAGAAAAAGGGTTACCCATCAGGTAGGAATTGAGAACTGAAGGTGTAACCAAAAAATTGTACCAATTTTGTATACAAGATACAGAATTCAATACACTACCCCTAAATATGATTAATTAACAGTAAAGGAGAACATTGAACATGAGTAATGCATGGGAAGGCTTCAAATCAGGAGCATGGGAAACTACAATTAACGTGGATGATTTTATCAACACTAACTATACTCCTTATGATGGAGACGAAAGTTTCTTAGCAGGTCCGACTGCAAGAACTACAGAAGTGAACGACAAAGTAAAGAAACTGCTGGTTGAAGAAAGACACAACGGCGGTACTCTGAAAGTTGACGCAAGCAGAATCATGAGAATCAACGCTTTTGATCCTGGCTACATTATTGAAGGAAAGGACCTGATTGTAGGTCTGCAGACTGATGAACCTTTGAAGAGAGGTATCTGCCCGTTTGGTGGAATCAAAATGGTAAGAGAGGAAGTTGCTGAATATGGCGAAAAACTTCCTGAAGAAGTAGAATTCATGTTCAACTATGTAACTTCTCATAACGATGGTGTATTTAAGGCTTATTCCCCTGAAATGAGAAAAGCAAGACACCTGGGATATATCACAGGACTTCCTGATGCATACGGCAGAGGCCGAATCATCGGTGACTACAGAAGAGCGGCACTGTATGGTATCGACAGACTGATCGAAGCAAAGCAGATTGACCACGACGAAATCGCATCAAGACCTATCATGAGCGAAGAAAATGTAAGACTGGCTGAAGAAATCTGGAACCAGATTGCTGCTCTGAAAGAAATCAAGAAAATGGCTGAAAAGTACGGCTATGACATTTCCAAGCCAGCAACTGACGTAAGAGAAGCAATTCAGTGGACTTACTTCGCTTACCTTGCAGGTATCAAAGAAGAAAATGGCGCAGCAATGTCTCTGGGAAGAACAGCTACTTTTATCGACGTTTATGCTGAAAGAGACCTGGCAAGCGGAAAATATACAGAAGAACAGATTCAGGAATTCATTGATGACTTTATTCTGAAGCTGAGAGTTGCAAGACATCTGAGAACTACTGAATACAACGAACTGTTTGGCGGAGACCCTATGTGGATTACAGAAGGTCTGGGCGGCGTAGGCGCTGACGGCAGACACAGAGTTACTAAGATGACTTACAGATATCTGAACACTTTATACAACCTGGGTGCTGCACCGGAACCAAACCTGACAGTTCTCTGGTCCAAAGACCTGCCTGAACCGTTCAAAAAGTTCTGTGCACAGGTTTCCATCGACACAGACTCCATTCAGTACGAAAACGACGACAAGATGAGACCGGCTTATGGCGAAGACTACTCCATCGCTTGCTGTGTATCCGCAATTCAGATGGGACAGCAGATGCAGTTCTTCGGCGCAAGATGTAACCTGGCTAAGTGCTTACTGCTGGCTATCAACGGCGGTATCGACGAAAGAACCGGCGAGCACATCGGACCTCAGATGGAATCCATGCCGGATGGTCCTTTAGACTTTGATGAAGTATGGAGAAGATACAACATTTATCTGGAATGGCTCATGAGCGTATATGCTAGAATCATGAACATTATCCACTTCATGCACGATAAATATGACTACGAAAGATCCCAGATGGCATTCTTGGATTCTGAAGTGAAGAGACTGATGGCGTTTGGTGTTGCAGGTTTCTCTGTAGCAGCTGACTCTCTGTCTGCAATCAAATATGCTAAGGTTACTCCAATCAGAGATGAAAACGGCGTAATCGTTGACTTTGAAACTGAGGGTGATTTCCCTAAATACGGAAACGACGATGACAGAGTAGATGAACTGGCAGTTAAGATTTCCGAAAAATCCATTCAGGAACTGAGAAAACAGCCGGCTTACAGAAACGCTGTAACAACTCTTTCCGTACTGACTATCACTTCCAACGTTATGTACGGTAAGAAGACCGGTAACACGCCTGACGGAAGAAGAGCTGGAACTCCGTTTGCGCCAGGTGCAAACCCAATGCACTGCAGAGATAACCACGGTGCAGTTGCATCCTTAAACTCTGTAGCTAAGATTGACTGGGATACTTGCCAGGATGGTATTTCTAATACATTCAGCATTACACCGGATTCCCTTGGTAAAGACAGAGAAGACAGAAAAGAAACTCTGGTTAAACTGCTCAGCGGATACTTTGGTCAGGGTGCACACCACCTGAACGTAAACGTGCTGAACAGAGAAGTGCTGATGGATGCTTATGAAAATCCAGACAAATATCCTTCACTGACAATTCGTGTATCCGGTTATGCAGTAAGATTTAACGCATTATCCAAAGCACACCAGAAGGAAGTTATCGACAGAACATTCCACGAAGGACTGTAAAGATTATGACGCAAAAGGGAATATCGCGGAGCGGTATTCCCTTTTTAAAGATGGGAGGATTACAGTATGAACATGGGATTGCTGCACTCCATAGAAACCTTTGGAGCAGTTGATGGTCCTGGTATTAGAACTGTGTTTTTTCTGCAGGGCTGCCCGGCAAGGTGTGCTTATTGCCATAATCCGGACACCTGGCGCACTGGCGGCGGACACCGCGCTACGGTTGGTGAAATTGTTGCCCGTGCAAAGAGGGGAATTCCGTACTATGGAGAAGACGGCGGCGTGACTTTTTCAGGAGGAGAGCCGCTTATGCAGGGGAAATTTGTGTCTGAGGCAATCAATGCGCTAAAAGAAGAAGGAATCGGCAGTGCCATTGATACCAGCGGAACCTATTTTGACAAAGACTCCGAGGCTGCTATTGCAGTGGCAGATTTGATTCTTTTGGACATTAAACACGTGGATTCGGAGGAGTTTCATAACCTGACCGGAAGGTATCAGGAAACTTTATTTAAAGTTATTGACGCCATTAACCGCTTTGGAAAACATGTGTGGATTAGACAGGTGATTATGCCAGGATATAACGATACAGAAGCGTATATCGAAAGTCTCAATGGCTTCCTGCGCCGCATTAAATATGTGGACAAGGTGGAACTTCTGGGATACCATAACATGGCAGTTAACAAGTACAAAAAACTTGACATTCCGTATAAGCTGGCGGATATGCCGCCGATGAACAAACAGCGACTTATGCAACTTAATGAATTGGTTAGAAAATAAAGAAGAGAACCGGCGAGGAGTATCCTGCCGGTTCTTTTATCAGTATAAGGTTGATATAGTTAAGCTTCTAATGCTTCCAGAGCCTCTTTCTGCTCTCTTTCTCTTTCGCTGAGTATCTTTTGGTATTCTTCTTCGCTCATCTTGGTCATGGTAATGCCGGTGTAGCCGAAGATAATGGAAACTACAGGATTTAACCAGTTGAGAATTGCATACGGAATATAACCGCTTCCTACGCCCAAGAAGGATCTCATGGTTGCGCCGCAGGTGTTCCAAGGGAAGAAGTTGGATGTAATAGTTCCGGAGTCTTCCAGACACCTGGACAGGTTCTTTGGTGCCAGTCTCATGTCTTCGAACGCTTCCTTGAACATTCTGCCAGGTAATACTAATGCTAAGTACTGGTCGCAGCAGATTGCGTTTACGAAGATACAGGAGAATTCTGTAGCCAGAACCAGACCGCCTCTGCCTTTTGCTACTTTCAGCAGCAGCCCTGCAAAGGTGCCCATGATGCCAGTTACATCTACGATACCGCCGAAACACATTGCGCAAAGAATGATGGAAATGGTCCAGAACATGCCCTGCATGCCGTCACAGGACAGTAAGCTTGCTAGCTCTTGAATGATTGCCGATGCATCATCAGAGACTGAACCCATAGCAACACCGTTATTTAAAATATTGAAAATGTTTGCAGTTAAGTCGTCATCGATAGCAGCTTCGATATATGGTCTGTTCCAGAACATCAGAGGAACACCGATAAATACGCCGCCCAGCAGAGATGGTAATGCTGGTAGCTTTAAGATTACTGCAGCAATTACAAATACTGGCGGAACCAAAGCGATAATGCTAATATTGGAAGATGCTTCAATAAATGCAGTAATCTCGTTCAATACACCAAGGTCTGGTGCATTGGAGGAAGAATGCATGAATCCCATAACAGCATATGCAACCAGTGCGACTACTAAAGATGTACCGGTGGTATAAATCATATGCTTAATGTGATCGAACAAAGTAGCGCCTGCCATAGCTGGAGCCAGATTTGTGGTATCGGACAGCGGAGACATTTTGTCTCCAAAGTAAGCACCGGATACTACGGCACCAGCAGTCATAATAGAAGGAAATCCCAGTGCGGTACCTACACCAATCAGTGCAACACCCATGGAGCCAGCCGTGGACCAGGAAGAACCGGTCGCCAGAGATACGATAGCACAAAGGATACAAGCAGTTACCAGGAAAATGCTCGGGCTGATAACCTTGATACCATAGTACATCATGGAAGGAATTGTGCCTGCAGCCATCCAAGAAGCAATCATACATCCTACGATTGCAAGAATTAAGCAAGCTTGCATAGAACGGTTGATGGAGGCAAGAATACCTTTTTCAAGATAAGCCCATTTCCAGCCGTTTGCAGCAGCAACGATGCCGCCGACGCAGGCGGCTAAGATTAATGCGATATGAGGCTCTCCACCTGTGTCTTTCAAAATAGACCACATCAGCAGACCGACCATCGCAAGAATGACAATTAAGCATTGCCATAAAGGAATCTTTCTACCCATAAATAAGTCCTCCTTAAAAATAAAATCAAGTAAAAAATCCTAGGCTATATAGCCATTTTTATTATAATTCTGAAAAAAAGATTTGTCAAGTTAATTAAAATTCTCAGTCACATTCTTGAATGTATATCCTGTGCATAAAATGCATTGAGTTTACAAACATATGCGGCATTAAAAACAAGAAATAAAGTTACATGTAATCAATGACGAAAAAAGAGATCAGAGATTTTTGTATATACATATACAAAAATATGAAATAAAATGACAAAAATGATTAAAAAAATTTTTTTTAACAAGGATAGACAACCGGGGAAGTATATTCAGGAATTATATGTAAGAAAAATCTCCAATGGTAATGCCGGGAAAGAGAGATGAAAAGCGCTGAAGGATTCAGAAAAAAAACAATAGATAAAAGAGAAAAAAGTACTGTCAACCGTAATTGAAAAAGTCCAAAAATAAGTGCAATATTAGCACCAAAAAGCAAGGGTTACCGTGAGCAGTTAAACAGCCCAGGTTGCTTCGTTACCATACATAGCGTAGACATGTTTCATAAAGTTATCTTTGCGCCAAGGATGATGCATAGGCGGGATATTTTGCTTCTTTGGCTTCTTCGCTGCTGCAAGTTCTTTTTCTGTATTGAAATTCCGAGATACTTCTTCATGCAACGGAATCTCTTCCAAGGCGTAAATTCGCCCGTTTACGTTGCAAAACAGCCTGCCGCTAAGGGTCTGCGCTACCAGCACCTGCGTTCCTTTGTAGTAGTTTGTATGCATGCCGGATTCATCCAACATTTTGTACCGATGGTTGTTGAACCGAATGGAATGACCGGCATCCACTATACGGGGTGTGAGCAAGGAAAGAAACAGGTCGATTTTGTCTTTTGAGGGTTGTGTTTCAAATACAGACGTGGTAGGATTAAGGGGTAGAGCGAACTGTGCGTTGAATTTCTTTATGTAGGAGTGAAGGAATTCATTTGCCTGCTCCAGGGTTTTCACGCCTGCCAGTCGTAATTCGACAGGCAGGCGTGATTGTAAGGTTTTAAAAAGACGTTCAACTCTGCCCTTGGCTTGTGGTATACTGGTTGTTTTTAAATCGACACCGAATTGCTTGCATGCATAAGCAAACTGCGTAAATGTATCATTCTCCAAATTTGGAGAATTTTTCTTTTTGTATTCAAATACGGTTCTGCGGTCAGTGTAGAACATATAGGGAATGCCATAATTTTCAAGAATTTGGCGGAAGACGTGGTAGTATCCATGTAAGGTTTCCTGGCTGTCAAAATATGCGCCGACAAGGGTTCCCGTGGCATCGTCAATGGCGGCATGCAGATGGCTTTTGTTTTCGCCAAACCAAAGATGTACAGACGCATCCATTTGAATCATCTCACCGGCATAGGAACATCTGGCTCTGGTAGGATGTGCATCTTCCAGGTCAACGATTGCAGTCTGAAGGCTTTCTTTTTCTGTCTTTGATGTTGCAGTATCCTTTTGGTTTTTTAGCTTGTCTTTGAGTTTCCTGCGAGTCCGTTTCCATGCAAGGGGAGAGAGAATGTCATGAGAGTAAAGCAGATTTCTGACGGTTCCCTCTGAGACCCGGATATCTTCATTCTCAGCCAATTTTTCTGTGAAATGCGTAAGGTTCGAATCATAGTATTTGTTCTGGTAGAGAAGCAGGATAGACTCTTTTAACTCCTCAGAGAGAGCAGATGCAGGTCTTCTGCCTTTGTTTCCGTGGGAAAAGAATTCTTTTCCCTGCGTCTCATAACCTTTGAGCATTCGGTTTACGTGGCGGACGGTACAGCCTAGCTCGACGGCAGCTCTTTTTTTGTTTCCGTTTGTTTCTTTTAGCTTTTTAATCACTTCGTACTTTTTCTGTTCTTTCATTCTAAGTTCAACCTTTCTGATAAAAACCACCTCCGAAGAGATAGTTTACTATGATATGTGTTTTTTAGGAATCTTTTTGAGACATTTTCTCTTGCGCTTTCTTAAGACATTGTCACTTTTGGAGCAGAAAGACATGAAAAAAGAGAAAAAGGTACTTGACGGAAGGGGAAAAGGGTGATATATTAAGAAAGCTGTCTTGCAGGG
>NZ_CALPCF010000024.1:0-38284 GCF_943192965.1 Senimuribacter intestinalis | reverse complement strand
CTTGGGAACTGGTCGTAGAGTGCCACGTGCTAAAGCACTGCACTCCTGACAGGGGACCTACTACAATTCGCTTCGCTGATTGAGTTAGGTCTCCCAAAGCATAAGGTTCGTTTAACCAATCACTTGCGTTCTAGGAACGAACCATTATACGACTAGCGTCTAGCCAATCGCATTTGCTCTTGGGAACTGGTCGTAGAGTGCCACGTGCTAAAGCACTGCACTCCTGACAGGGGACCTACTACAATTCGCTTCGCTTATTGAGTTAGGTCTCCCAAAGCATAAGGTTCGTTTAACCAATCACTTGCGTTCTAGGAACGAACCATTAGGAGGAAACAGATGATAGAAGAAAACAAAGTGATTTTCCCTTGTATTCCGCTTAGGGGTGTATCTATTTTTCCAAATACTGTAATTCATTTCGATGTGGGAAGGGAAAAGTCCATTCATGCACTAGAAAAGGCAATGGCGGATGATAAACTGCTCTTTGTATCAACACAGAAAGATGATAATGTCTTGATTCCTACATTTGACGATATTTATACCCTCGGTACGATTGTCAGAATCAAACAGATGCTGAAAATTCAGGGTGATGCTGTCAGAGTGCTGGTGGAAGGCGTCTGCAGAGCACAGCTGATACAGCCTCTTGAGGAAGAAGACTTCATGTCCTGTACGGTAAAGCAGATTGCAGAAGAACTTGATCTGCAGCAGATGTCGCCGGAAGATAAAGCGGCAATGAAAATACTGACGGAGGCATTTATTGAGTATGCAGCTTTGACCGGTCAGGTCAGTGATGATCTGGTTGATAAGGCGATTTCCAGTGAGAATCCTATCGTTGTAGCAGATAAAATTGCAAACGAACTTTTGATTCGCACAAGCCGTAAACAGAAAGTACTGGAGACCATGGATTTCTCAGAGAGAATCCGGGTGCTGACTACAATCATTGCTGAGGAAAATGAAATAGCAGTAATTGAAAAAGAACTTTCTAAGAAAGTAAAGGAAAATATCGACCACAATCAGAAAGAGTACTTCCTCAGAGAAAAGATGAAGGCGATTCAAGAAGAACTGGGCGTCAACGAGGACGCAGGTTTGGAAGCCGCAGACTGGCTGAAAGAACTGGAGGAGCTGCATCTGTCTGAAAAGGTTGAAGAAAAAATTAAAAAAGAAATTAACAAGTTTTCCAAGATGATGCCGTCTTCTGCGGAGGCAACGGTAATCAGAAACTATGTGGAGACTATTTTGGCGTTACCTTGGAATAAAGCATCTAAGGTAAATGTAAACTTGAAAAAGGCTGAAAAAATTCTCAATGAAGATCACTATGGGCTGAACAAGGTGAAAGAAAGAGTGCTGGAGTATCTGGCTGTTATTCATTTGTCCAAAGCAATAAAAGGACCGATCCTGTGCCTTGTGGGACCTCCGGGAGTAGGAAAAACTTCTATTGCAAGGTCCATTGCAAAGGCATCCGGCAGAGAATTTGTCAGAATGTCCCTGGGCGGTGTGCGCGATGAAGCTGAGATTAGAGGCCACAGAAGAACCTATATCGGTGCAATTCCGGGCAGAGTGATTTCCTGCCTGAAAGACGCAGGTACTAACAATCCGGTATTCCTTTTCGACGAAGTAGACAAAATCGGTGCTGATTTTAAAGGTGATCCGGCGTCTGCGCTGCTTGAAGTGCTGGATCCGGAACAGAACAACACTTTTACAGATCATTTCCTGGAAGTACCTTTTGATCTTTCTAAGGTTATGTTTATTACGACGGCAAATTCAACCGATACTATTCCAAGACCGCTTCTTGACAGAATGGAAATCGTAGAAGTACCTGGCTACACCGAGGAAGAAAAGGTAAAGATTGCTCAGAGATATCTGATTCCAAAGAAGGTGAAGGAACACGGACTGAAGAAGGATAACTTCAAGATTTCCGAGAAAGCAGTCCACGATTTGATTAATTATTACACCAGAGAGTCCGGTGTCAGAAATCTGGAACGGGAGGTTGCAAACCTCTGTCGAAAGGTTGCCCGTAAGATTGTCTCTGCAAAGGCAAAATCCTACAGCATTACGCCGTCCAATCTGGAAAAGTATCTGGGAAAACACAGATTCCACTTCGATATGGTAGAAGGTGAGAATCAGGTAGGTGTTACCACAGGACTTGCGTGGACTGCAGTAGGAGGCGATACCCTGCAGATTGAAACCACTGCAGTTGCCGGCAGCGGCAAGCTGGTTCTGACCGGTCAGTTGGGCGATGTGATGCAGGAATCCGCAAAGGCAGGTATCAGTTATATTCGCTCTGTTGCAGATGAGCTGGGCATTGAAGAAGATTTTTACAAGAAATACGATTTGCACGTCCATGTGCCGGAAGGAGCAGTGCCGAAGGACGGTCCGTCTGCAGGTGTAACTATGTGCACCGCAGTCATTTCCACTTTGACGGGCATACCAGTGAGAAGAGACGTTGCTATGACCGGTGAGGTGACCCTTCGCGGAAAAGTTCTTCCGGTTGGCGGTATTAGAGAAAAGGTGCTGGCGGCGCATAGAGCAGGCATTAAGAAAGTGCTGCTTCCAAAGGATAATGCACCGGACATTGATGAAATTCCAAATACCGTTCGCAGAAAGATGGAATTTGTACTAATCGATCATGTAAGCAGTGCGCTTTCTGAAGCACTGGTAAAATAAAGCAGGTAAATCATGAGAATTATTAAATCAGACTTGGATACTGTGGCGGTAAAGCCGAGCCAGTATCCGCCGGACAACATGCCGGAGATTGCCTTTGCAGGGCGATCTAACGTGGGAAAGTCTTCTCTTTTGAATCTGCTGACGAACAGGAAGAAGCTGGCGAGAGTCAGCGGGAGCCCGGGTAAAACGAGAACCATCAACTTTTACATTGTCAACGACGCATTCAGAATTGTGGATTTGCCGGGCTACGGCTATGCGAAGGTTTCCAAGAGCACAACCGAAAACTGGGGCGACATGATGGAAACCTATTTCAAAAACAGAGATGGACTGCGGAAGGTGGTGCAGCTTGTCGATATCAGACATAAACCAAGCGCTCAAGATGTGCAGATGTATGAATATTTGCGCCACTATGGGCTTGATGGCATTGTAGTTGCGACCAAGGCAGACAAGGTATCTAGAAACGAAATGCAGAAGAATATTGCTCTAATTCGTAAAACGCTGCAGCTGTCTAAAGAAGATAGGGTTATTGCAGTTTCGGCGCTGAAAAAGACAGGCTATGAAGAACTGCTTTGCGAAATAGAGAAGATTCTGGAGGAAGAAGATGCAGTTTATCACGATTAGAGTTTTGCTGCGAAGAATTGCGGCCATTACAAGCCTTCTGCGAGACAAAACTGTTCCGCTGAGAAAAAAGGCTCTGGTAATTTTCGGTATTGTATATTTGATCACACCGATTGATATTATTCCGGCAGTTCTGTTTCCTTTTGCTCTTTTAGACGATTTGATTCTGTGGATTTATATCCTTTGGACTCTAAAAGATGAACTGGATGCCTACTGGCTGGGAGAAAAAACTGAAGATTTATCTAAAAAATTTCGTGACAAAACAATCGTTGAGGGTGTAGAATTTGATGTAGAAGATAAGGAGTAAAACATGGCAGTAAAGGAAATCAAAGGAAAGATACTTTTTACCCAGGAAGACATTTGGAAAAGAGCAAAAGAATTGGGTGAGCAGATCACCTGTGATTATGCAGGTAAAGAGCTGATTCTGATTGGAACTTTACGCGGTGCAGTTCCGTGGATGGCAGATATTATGAAACATATCGATTTGGATCTTGAAATTGACTTTGTATCGGCATCCAGTTATGGAAGCGGAACCATCAGCAGCGGTGAAGTGAAAATTAAAAAAGATATTGAACTTGAGATTTCCGGAAAAGAAGTACTGATTATTGAAGATATTATCGACACTGGTAATACCCTGAAGGCGCTTAAAGACTATTTCTACATCAAAAAGCCAAACAGTGTAAAAATCTGCACGCTTTTGGACAAACCGTCCAGAAGAACTGCAGATGTTAAAGGGGACTATATTGGGTTTGAGGTGCCTGACCTGTTTATTGTAGGATACGGTCTGGACTTTGATCAAAAGTATCGAAATCTTCCATATATCAGTTATTTGGAAGAGTAACATAAATTGTTTATAATAATTTTTACATAAAAAGGAGATATATAAAAATGGGTTACAAAGTAAATATTGGTTTATCCAACAAACATGTACACTTAAGTCAGAAGGATTTAGACGTTCTCTTTGGAGAAGGACATCAGCTGACTCCTACCAAAGATTTGGTACAGCCGGGTCAGTTCGCTTCTGAAGAGAAGGTTGATATTGTAGGACCTAAGAAGACTTTAACAGGAATTAGAGTGCTGGGACCAGTTCGTCCAGAAACACAGGTCGAACTGGCATTGACTGATGCAAGAACCATCGGTATCAAGGCGCCGGTCAGAGAATCCGGTAAATTGGAAGGAACACCAGGATGTAAGCTGGTTGGACCTTGCGGTGAAGTTGAACTTGATCACGGTGTAATCGCAGCGCTCAGACACGTACACTTAAACGACGCGCAGGCAGAAGAAGCAGGCGTAAAGGACGGCGACTGGGTCAGCATCAAAATCGAAGGCGAAAGAGGTCTAATCTTTGATAACGTACTGGTTAGAGCTGGCGCAAAACACGAGAAAGAAGTTCATCTTGACACAGATGAAGGAAATGCAGCAGGCTGCGGACCTGATGCAGTGTGTGAAATCATTAAATAACACAATAAGAAGCAAAACAGGGATAGGCAAACAGGTGTCTATCCCCGCTTTTCATGTAGGCTAGGAGTCAAAATGCACAAATTTAATTATTTATGTTCCATGATTTTAGCGGTACTGCTACCGCTGATGATTGTGATTTTAACTTCAAATCTGGTACTTCGCGTATCGGAAATTTACGTATTTCATTTCAATGACAGTCAAGTTATTAGAGAAATTCCCTATAATGTGACGGAACGGGATATGGCGGCAGGCATATCTTCCTATTGGTCTTCTTTTAGCGGAGAATCTTTTCAGGTATATGAGGATAACGGCGTCTACCAGGATCCAATCTTTGATAAGACGGAGCAGAGGATTATGGGACGAGTAAAGACGGTTCTCAATATTGAGCTTGCCTTTGGACTGTTTTGTTTTGCGATTGCGTTAGCTGTGTATATCTATTTGTGGAAAAACGACTTTAGGGAGGCACTTAGAAACAGGTATCGAACGGGGGCCGTGCTCAGCGCACTACTGTTAATAGGACAGGGCGTATGCTGGTACAGCAAGGGATTTCGACTGTGGACTTACAATTTTCTGGTTGGAATTGAGCTGCCGAAAGAATCGACAACGCTGGTAACGATTTTGGGAGATCCCTTTTTTAAAACGTATGTAATTTTTGCGTCCATTTTTGGCGCAGCGATTTTGGCCCTTTTGACGTATATCAACTATCATTTGACAAAGCCGGAACGGATATTTTATTGACGGAAGATGGACTTTGAAAGGAAAGGCGGAAGAAAGAATTATGGTTTATGTATTTTTAGCAACCGGCTTTGAAGAAGTGGAAGCTCTGACTGCAGTAGATTTACTGCGTCGTGCGGATATTCAGGTAAAAACGGTTTCTATTATGGAAGATAAATTGGTTTACGGTTCTCATGGAATTGGCGTAGAAGCGGACATCCTTTTTAAGGAAGGACTGTACGACAGATGCGCGATGCTGATTTTGCCGGGCGGTATGCCGGGAACGATAAATCTGTGCAATCACGGGGAACTGAACGAGGAACTAAAGCTTTTTTATGAAGCGGGAAAGCCAATTGCGGCAATCTGTGCGGCGCCGATGGTGCTGGGACGAGCAGGTCTTCTTTCCGGACACGAAGCCACGATTTATGATGGTATGGAGGAAGAACTTGCCGGTGCTGTTGTGCGCAGCGACAGGGTCGTTGTTTCAAAAAATATCATTACCTCCAAGGGGCCCGGCACGGCGATGGATTTTGCTCTTTCGCTGGTTGCTTATCTGAAAGGTGCGGAAGCTGCGAGGGAAACTTCTGCGGAGCTTTTGTACAAGTAATAGAGGTGAGAGATGAACTATAAGGTTGATTATCATATGCATTCCTGGTTTTCGGACGGCACCATGAAGCCGACGGAGCTTGTGAAAATGTACAAGGGAAGAGATTACGATGTGATTGCCCTAACGGACCACGATGGCGTGGACGGCGTATATGAGGCGGTTATCGCAGGAGAAGCGCTGGAACTAAAGGTGATACCGGGCATTGAAATCGGCAGTAGCTATGATTTTGAAGGGCAGGAAATAGAACTGCACATCCTTGGCTATCATATTGATACGGAAAACGCGGCGCTGAAAGCATGTATCGAGAAGTTGAGGATATCCCGCAGGGATCGCAACGAAAGACTGCTTGCGCACCTGCAGGGTTTAGGGTATGATCTTGTGTACGAGGATTTAATCGAGCGTCCCGGACAAGACTACATCGGAAAGCCTAATTTTGCCAGAGTCCTGAAACGGAAGGGCTGCGCGCCGGAAAACATGTGGGATTTGTTTGATGAAGTGCCGCGGGAGCGGATTAGCGCCTATGAGGCCATCGATATCATCAAAGAGGCTGGAGGCATGGCGGTTTTGGCGCATCCTCTGAAGACAAAGAAAATCGGCGATTCGAGCAGTGAAGTATTTTGGAAGAATCTGGACCTCATTGTGGCGGATTTGAAAAAGCATGGTTTAAAGGGTATGGAATGCTATCATCCTTCTGCTAGTCATGAGCAGGCGTTGAAGCTGGTAGTCATGGCAGGCCAATATCACCTGCATATTACCGAGGGCTCGGATTTTCATGGAGATGAGGAATAAAATTTATTATAAAGTGAAGACACTTTCGGGTTGAAAGTCCCGAGGTGTCTTTTTGTTTTAAATTCAGCTAAAATCTTATAGCTTTTGTACACAATTTCAAATTCCAAAAAAACTATTCAAAAACCGGGCGGAACGTATTATAATAGTAATAATTGGATATACAAGAATAGGGGGTCTCACCTTTCTTGCGTCTGACCATGAGAGAAGAGGAGAGAAATATGGTTATGGATTTCATGAAAAAGCCCATCGCTGCAGCGATTCGTACAGAGAAAGATTTCAGTAAGGCTCTGCGCTCAGATGTGGATATGGTGTTTTTACTTCATTCCAACATTATGACAGTAAATCAGTGTGTAAAGGAAATACATAGTGCAGGAAAAAAGGCATTTATCCATGTGGATTTTGCAGAAGGAATCGGAAAGGATAGAGCAGGACTTGAGTTTTTGGCAAAACAGGGGGTGGATGGCGTGCTGACCACCAGAACCAACATTGTCAAGTTGGCAAAAGAGTTCGACCTGATTACAGTACAGCGTTTCTTTATGGTAGATTCTCATTCGGTGGGAACATCGGTTGAATCCATCAAGATATCAAAACCTGATATCATAGAAATCATGCCGGGGATTATCACCAAGAAGATCCGGGAATTTTCGGAGAAGGTCGATATGCCCATCATTGCAGGAGGGATTGTTGAAACCATGGAAGAAGTCAGGGCTGCACTTGCGGCAGGCGCCACCGTCGTTTCTACTGGAGAGGCGCAGCTTTGGACTACGAAGGTATAGCTGAAAGCGAGGGAACATATGAAAATTAAATTTTGTGGAGCGTCTTCGGGCGTGACAGGATCTTGCCATTTGTTAACAACAGCAAATCATAAGGTACTGCTTGACTGCGGGCAGTTTCAAGGGGGAAAAGCACAGGAGGCGCTGAACTACGAGCCGTTTCCTTTTGATCCAAAAGAGATAGAGTGTGTCATTTTAAGCCATGCTCATATCGATCACTGCGGCAGGATTCCGCTTCTTGTTAAACGAGGATTTACAGGAAAAATCTACTGCACCGATGCGACAGCAGATCTTCTTGATGTCATGCTTAAGGACAGCGGTTTTATTCATGAAAAGGATGCGGAATGGAAAAGCAAGCGGGCAGCCCGTGCGGGAAAACCGCCAGTAGAGCCGCTTTATACCTATGATGATGCGTTGAAGGCCTTGGAGTATGTGGAGCCAATACTCTATGATCAGCAGATTAAGATTAACGATCATATGAAAATCGTCTTTAATGATGCCGGACATATTTTGGGCTCGGCAATTACAGAAATCTGGGTTTGCGAGGACAGTAAGGAGTCTAAAATTGTCTTTTCTGGTGACCTTGGCATGGTGAACCGTCCCATTTTGAAGGATCCGACCATCATTAAAAAAGCGGATTACGTGATTATGGAAACGACCTACGGTAATAGAAATCACCCGGCAAACATCACCAGTATTAAAGAACTTCTCGATATCGTGCTGAACACAACGAGAAGAGGTGGTACGGTGGTGATTCCATCCTTTGCAGTAGGTAGAACTCAGGAACTAGTTTACGAATTTAACAAGTTTTATGAAGAACATAGCGAATATAAGGATGAACTGGATCAGTTGATGGTCTATGTGGATAGTCCGATGGCGACCACAGCTACAGAGGTTTTCCGAAAGAATGCACAAGTGTTTGATGACGAAACCAGAGACTATATTTTGCGTGGGGATAATCCGCTGGACTTTAAGAACCTGAAATTTACAAGAAGTACGGCAGAGTCTCAGGCGCTGAACTTGGACCGAAATCCTAAAATTATTATTTCTGCCAGCGGGATGTGTGAGGCGGGCAGGATTCGTCATCACCTGAAGCATAATCTATGGGATGCAAGATCCAGCGTAATCTTTGTGGGTTATCAGGCAGAAGGCACGCTGGGAAAACTGCTGGTAGAAGGGGTTAAAGATGTAGTTCTCTTTGGCGAAGAGGTTCACGTTAATGCTGAGATTTATAACCTGGAAGGATTCTCCGGTCATGCCGATCAGAATGGTCTTTTCTCCTGGCTTGCAGGCTTTAGACAGAAGCCGAAACAGATATTTTTGGTACACGGTGAAGAAGAGTCCAAGAAAGATTTTGGAAAACTGATTCACGATAAACTGGGTTATGAGCCTGTGGTGGTACTGGGAAATTCAGAATTTGAACTGGACATGAATACTGCACAGATACTCAACTATGAGCAGGCAGAGCAAGAAGCAGTGGAAGATGAGGAAATTCAGGCAGTCAGACGGAAAATTTCAGATATTCATAGTGGAATTGAAAGCATTTTATACAATACAGACCTGGCAATGGGAAGAAATATTTCCCAGGAAAAATTGGTAAAGATTAATAATATTGTCCAGGAACTTGCAAAGGCGACAATGGTGCTGGGTTCTGCTGTGACCGAAGAGGATCGCTCAAGAGAAGAACCTGTTGTAGATCCGAAATAAAGCATAGCAGAGAGCTTAGTTCATAGAAGAAAGGTTTGCAGAAAATAGATGAAGAATGTAATCGTAATAGGAATTGCAGGCGGTACCGGATCAGGAAAGAGCACGCTGATTCACAAGATTAAAGAACAGTTCAGTGATGAGATCACCATTCTCAGTCATGATTTTTACTATAAAGCCCATGATGATATGACCTATGAAGAGCGGTGCCAGCTGAATTACGACCATCCGGACGCATTTGATACAGATATGATGGTTGATCATGTGAAAATGCTGAAACAGTGGAAAAAAATTGAGAGACCAGTGTATGATTTTACTATTCATAACAGGGTAGCTGAAACTGTGCCGGTTACTCCTTCTAAAGTCGTCGTAGTGGAAGGTATTTTAATCTTTGAAAATCAGGCGCTTTTAGATCTTTGTGATATTAAAGTTTTCGTAGATACCGATGCAGATGTGCGGATCATCAGAAGGATTCTGCGCGATGTGAAGGAGCGGGGAAGAACACTGGATTCAGTGGTAGCTCAGTATCTGACGACAGTAAAGCTGATGCATGAGCAGTTTGTAGAGCCGAGTAAGAAAAAAGCGGATATTATTGTTCCAGAAGGAGGATTCAATGTGGTGGCGCTGGATATGCTCAATCACAGAATCCGGGCGTTATTGCAGGAGGAAGATAAAGTATGAACGATCTGAAGCTGGCTTTATTGGGCTTTGGAAATGCCGGACAGGCATTTGTAAAGATGCTTTCAGAGAAACTTCCGGAGATTCAAAGGATTTATGGCAGAAGTGTAAAGGTTACCGCCATTGCAACAGCCTCCAAGGGAACGATTATCGATGCAGGTGGTATTGATCTTTTACAGGTCTGTGCAGATATAGAGCATTTTGGAAAGTTTGCAGATGATAGACTTGGACTTTGTCATAAGGATGCGCTGGCAGTTATTGAAGAAGCTGACTGTGATGTAGTGTGTGAGCTGACGCCGCTGGAGATTTTTACAGGACAGCCTGCTATCGATCATATCAAAATGGCTTTTGCGTGTGGTAAGCATGTGATTACGGCTAATAAAGGACCGGTTGCATGGGCTTTTGACGAGCTGAAATCGCTGGCAAAAGAGAAAGGTCTGTGCTTTTTCTATGAAACGACGGTAATGGATGGAACACCAGTATTTAATCTGGTGGAGCATACACTGAAATTCTGTCAGGTGACAGAGGTTTCCGGAATTCTAAACAGTACCACTAATTATATTTTGGAGGGACTGGCACAGGGAAAGCCTTACGATGATGTTATTGTTGCGGGCAAGAAAAAAGGATTTATTGAAGCAAATCCGGCTATGGATATCGAGGGATATGATGCAGCAGCAAAGATTACGGCGCTTTTAAATGTTCTGATGGATGCAGGGCTTACACCTTCGGAGGTAGATCGGACCGGAATTGAGAATATTACTGTTTCCGATATCAAAGAAGCGGCTTCACGGGGAAGGGTCATTAAACTTCTTTGCAGAGGCTGGCGGAAAGACGGCAGGGTGTATGCCAGCGTAAAACCGGTGGAGGTTGAGATGCAGGATATGCTTGCAACTATCGACAGTACTACTTCCGTGATATCGATTACAACAGATTTGATGGGTAAACTGTCTGTGATTGAGCATGCACCTGAAATCGAGCAGACTGCATACGGTATTTTCGGTGATGTGATAAGGGTATTGGATACAGAGAAATAAACAAAAAAGGATGCGATTGATTTGAAAGAAAAGATTACAGAAAAGAAATGGTTCCTGTATGCACTGGTGCCTGTTTGTGCGCTGATGTGGGGAATGTCTTATTTAGGTACATCGGTTACATTAAATCATCTGGAAGTGATGGAACTTTTGGCACTTCGCTGGACAGTATCAACTGTGGTATTTCTGGTTTTGATTGCACTTCGCATAGTGAAGGTGAAATTTAAAGGGAAAAATATTAAGCTGTTGATATTGGTTGGAATTTTACAGCCCTGTATTTATGCAACGTTTGAAACGCTGGGGGTAAAATATACCAGTACATCGGAATCTTCAATCTTCATTGCGACGATTCCATTGATGGTTCTCCTTATCAGTGCAATTGTCTTGCATCAGAAAACCAGTAAGAAAATTATTGGTGCTATTATTCTGGCTTTCGTCGGTGTGGTTGTTTGCGTATATTTTTCACCGGAGTTTTCTGTAGGTGGAAAAGGAATCGGTTACCTATTCCTTCTGGCAGCGATTATTTCTGGTGCGCTATATTCTCTTAGCAGCAGCAAAGCTTCGGAAGAGTTCGACGCACTGGAGGTTACTTTTTCTATTTCTGTTATGGGCGCAATCTGTTTTAATGCAATTAGTTTTGCTATGGGCAATGGTGTACGCGGATATGCACTTTGCTTAAACGATATGACTGTCTTAGGTGGCGTATTGTTTCTTGGTATTTGCTGTTCTTGTCTGAGCTATTTGATTTTTAACTACGTCCTTGGAAAGCTGCCGGCAACAATCGGCACCAATTTAGTTGCTAATTCAGTCACTGCAGTAGGTGTGCTGTCGGGTTGTCTTTTTGCAGGCGATCCTTTTGGCTGGTATACTGTTGTGGGGGTAGCCCTGACCATTACAGGCGTGTGTCTTGCTTCTACAGGTAATCCGGATTAGAAAACAATTTATCAATTTTATAATGGTAAGACACTTTGTCAGTTTTTGATGCAGGGTGTCTTTTTCTTTGTCATTTTTGATGGAAATGTATTGACATAATCTGTAAATTATGGTAAAAAATAAGCAGAGGTTTCGGAAAGAGGTGATTATGTCAAGAGAATGGCAACAGACAAAGTATAAGGAGTATGTTATGCCGGATGCAGTGTATTATCAGAGCGTTTGGGCAGTCAGAGATTTGGAGAGAATGGAAAATAGATTGGCAGAGCTTGAACAGGAGGAAATAGCCGGAGGCAGAAGCATTGTCAGTGATAGAACAAGCAATTTTGTTCTATATCGGCCGACGGAAGAAAAAGCTGTAGAGAGGGCTGTGCTGCGAGAAAGGATTCGCGGCATTCATGCGGCGCTGAACATGGTGCCAGAGGAATATCGTTCATTTATTCTGAGCAATCTGATTCTTAAAAATACCGGAAAGGCATTTCCAAACAAACTGTGGAGATACTGGAAACAGAGGTTTCTGTATATGGTCGCAAAGAATTTATCCATGATGTAAGAGATTTTGGAAAAAAATTAAAAAAATGTTAAAAAAAGTATTGTAAGGGGAGAAAAAATGTGCTATTATGATATTACGGATAGATAGAGGTGAATGGAAATAGACCGGGGACCGCCCATAGGGCGGTCCTTTTTCTATCCTTTTTAACTTTGAAAAGAAAGGAGGTTTCCTTTGGACAGAGGAAAACGAATCATCGGTATCATGCTTATTGCGGTTAGCATTGCAGCGCTGGTTACCTGGGAAAAGTGGGGCAAAGCACAGTTTCTTTACGATGAGGTGCTAGTGTGCAGTAAGAATGTGGCAAAAGGTACCATTTTGCGAGAGGATATGTTTCAGACTGTGAAGATGAAAGTATCAGAAAAAGATTTTATAACACCGGGGGAGAAGAATTCGCTGGTTGGAAAAGAGGCGGCGGCCTTTATTCATAAAGGACTGCCCCTGTTTCAGGAATATTTTATTCAGGTAGAACTTGTGTCCGGCGCAAAAGAAGGAAAATACGTTTTGACAGTACCCGAAGAGTGGCTTTATGCATTACCTTCATCACTTCGACGAGGAGACGATGCGTATTTTTTTCTTGGCAGCGGACTTGTAACATCTGCACCGGTGCGCCTTGTCGATAAGGAGAATCACAGTGTAGAAATTGTAGTCACTGATAAACAGGCGCAGCAGCTGTCTAAAGCGGCAGAAAGCGGGGAAAAGCTGGTACTGGTATATCATTAGAAAGGAGGACAGATGAAAAAAATAATTGGATTTTTTGGCGGTGATAATCAGGTGGGAACGACCATGATTGCGCAGTCTTTTGCAGAAGTGCTGCAGCAAAGAGGAAACAAAGTGCTCTATCTGATGGGAAGCGGCAAGTTTGGAGAGGAATTTTTGCCATTGAGCAGCAGGCATTCTATCGATGATTTAAAAGCTTCGATTCGAAGTGGAAAGGTGACTGCAGAGGATATGTATCAGAATTTGGAAGAGGTCAGAGGATTATGGGTACTGCCCGGCGTGAGAAACCAGCTCGCTGCCGGGTATTTTACTGAGAATACCTTTGAAGTACTCCTCTCTGAGATAGGAGATGATTTTGATTATACAGTTATCGATGGTGGCAGTGACGCAAATCTTGGTATTACCATTTCAGCTCTAAATACAGCGGACCACAGATTTTTTATGACAACCCAGCAGTCCAAATCTATTCGCAGACTGATTCTGCTGCAGAAGAATATCGTGCAGCCTCTCGGGAAAGGAGGAGATTTAGTAATCAATAAATATTTGAAAGATCCGGCGCTGCTTTTGAAAAACGATATTTTGTCGTTGTGTGAAATAGAGGAGGCTTTTACGGTGCCTTATGTGGAATACGGCTGGCAAGCAGAGATGGAAAATAAAAGCCTGCTGCGCTATGGAAAGTTTGCACGAGGAGTTGAAGCTTTAGCGGATGTCTTTGAACCGGTAGGGAAGAAGGAGGGGATATGGAAAAAGCATTTTCTTTAGAAGCGTATTTGAGCAAAGTGCTGCACAAGGAGGAGTCGGCTGAGATAGAGCCGCTAGCGCGATTTCGTCAAATTTGTTCCATTGTGGAGGCAGAATTTGACAAGGAATGGGACGAAACTGACGATATGGCAAAGAACAGAAAGCTGGAGAGGGAGAAACGGGCTATGATGGGATTTTCAGCAGAGACTGCTTTTTATAAGGAAAAAATTAAGGAGATTTTGAGAGAGAAAAAACTGACAGATAGCTGGTATCCGCCGTGGTATCCGGATTTGGCGGAAGGGATTTTTGCAGAAACTTATGGTCTTTCCGGTCTTGCGCCTTGGGCTTACGACATGGATGAAAAGTACAGGCAGTCTTCATCAGCAAAACTGATTGGAGATAGACTTTACTGCCTCATTGACGGAAAATCCCAGCTGCAGCCTCAAAGGATTCCCGGAAGGAGAAGAGAGCAGCTAAAAAGAACTCTGCTTTTAGCGACTCCTTATGAGAGACTGGAATACGGCTTTCATGAGGTGTACTTGAACAACGGAATCAGAATTACCATTTATTCCGGAGATAGAACCAAGGAGGGGCAGGATATTATGGTCTTTCGTAAATATATTCTGCCGGAGCTTTCCTTTGAACATTTAGCAAAGATTGGCACCATCCCCAAAGCAGCAATTTCACTGTTTTACAAGATGATAGAAATTGGATTTAATGTGCTGTTTTCCGGACAGGTCAGGTCGGGGAAGACTACTTTTATGCAGGTTTGGCAGAAGTATGAAGATCCGAATTTGGAGGGACTTGCTATCGCCACTGATCCGGAAACACCGTGGCATGAGATTATGCCGAAGGCGCCGATTATGCAGCTGGTTGCTGATGGAGAGCGCCTTTCTTCCATTACAAAATCACTTCTTCGTGGTGACAATGATTATATATTGCTGGAGGAAATGCGCGATGGGCCAGCCTTTTATTTGGCACTGGATATTACATCGACGGGAACGACCAGAAGTAAGGGAACCATTCACGATAACGACGCAGTCAATGTACCGTATAAAATGGCATCCAAGATTTGTCAAAGTTATGGCGGCGATATGAGAGAGGTGATTGCGCAGGTATACAAAAATTTTGACTATGTGTTGGAACTTTCTCAGGTGCCTGAGGACAAATCGAAGAAGGTGCTGAAGGGAATTTGGCAATATTCCTATGATGTGAAACAGGATAAAGTTGCTGCAAAAAAGCTGTGTAGCTACGATTTTTTTGAGAAAGTATGGCGTTGGAATCCAAATCCTTGTCTTGAGAAAGCAGAGAAATATCCACAGCTTGCAAAAGAAATCAAAGAGATGAACCTTTTGCTGGCGCAGCTGGCAGCGAATATGCCGATGGCAGAATCGGAGGCAGAAACGCTGTTTCCTGCTTATTACCAGACAGAAGGAGGCACCTGTGGATAAGATTTTGTATGTGCTGTTCTTAACAGGGATTTGTATTTGGCAGCTGCCAGCATTACATAGCCTGTACATGACTTTTCGCAGCAGAGTATATATTAGGAGAAATCTAAAGAAAGTTACAAGCGAAAATCTTTTTCTGAAAAGAAGCCCTTTGGGACAGCATCTTGCGCTGGTCATTGAAGGAGCGGAGACAGAAAAATTTTTCACAAGTTTAGAAAATTTCTATCTGATTAGCCTTATTCTTGGGGTAGGGAGCGGATTAGCTGCTTATCTTGCAACAGGTCCTTTTATGGCGCTGCTTTGTGGGATTTTTATGGGGCTGCTGCCCTATACTATTCTCATGGCAAGGCTTTACGGGCGTCGGGTTTCCCGCTCAAAGGAAGGAGACGTACTTTTGCAGGAACTTCTCAACAACTACAAAATTCATGATTTTAATATCAAAGAAGCCATCGAAGTGACAGCGTCGGAGATGGATAAAGCGCCGGAGTCCAGAAAGCTTTTACTGCAGCTGGCAAAGGGATTGCAGAAGTCTGTCACTAAGGAGGAAGTGAATCAACATCTTACAGCTTTCCGCTATGGAATTGATACGGCATGGGGTAATGCCCTTTCTACCAATATCTTCTTCGCCTATCTATACGGTGTTCGCGTCGATAACGCATTGGAGGATTTGCTCGCCTCGATGATAAAAAGCCGTAAGGTAATCGAGCATGGAAAAAGGGAAAATAACGAGGCTAAGCTGATTTTGAAGTACTTAGCACCGGTTAGCTTTCTTTTGACCGTGGTGGGTGCGTGCAGGTATTTTGGCTTTACGCCGACAAAATTTATCCGGTATCAGTTTGGCACAGTGTTGGGACTGCAGTGGTTTTTAATTATGACCATGATGTATTTGGCTAGCCTGCTACTCAATGTATTTTTGTCTAGAGAGAAGATGGACATTTAGGAAAGGCGGTTACGATGAAGATAAAGACAACGCCTTTATTTAAGGCGCGAAGACTGGCAGCATATACAAGCAAGATGTTGCCGGAGCTAGAAACCAAGGGAAAACAGCAAATTTTAGCCAGGTGGCGACTGTTTCAGAGCCAGAAGATGGAGCGAGAGATTTATAGCAGCTGCATTGTACTGAAAAACCTGGCTATGGTGCATAAGGATCTTCCCATGTCTGCTGATTTTATTTTGGAACAATTAATGGAGTGCAGCGGAGCGCTTCAAAATACTTATGCGGATATTCTGTCGGCATATCGTCTTGGACAGGGGGAGGAAGCCTTTCGTATTCTTACTGAGCAGGTGCCGCTAAAACTTGCAGCAAACTTTGCTGCTGTTCTTTCTAAAATCGATAAAATCAATCCGGCGGAACTGATTATGCATATGACCGCTTTTGAGGAAGCCCTGATGGGAGAGCGTATGACCAAAGGTATGAGCAAGGCAGAAAGAAAGAGTCTGATTACCACCATGGCAGCGACTGCGACCATTTTTTCGATTTTGTTGAATTTTACTATTGTAGTTGTGTTTATGAATACGCTGCAGATGATCGACCAGATGTTTTATTGAGGAAGAGTAAGTTAGTCAGAAAGGAGAGAGATGAAAAATTTAATTATTATTATTGGAACAATTTTATTGGGTGTTATCATTGTCAACACTATGGTTTTAGGCGAAGGCGAAGTGTCTTTGAAGGAAGCAGCCCAAGGAGTGGTGGAGCAGGGTGTTGAAAGCATTGAGTCCATGGAAATCGGAGAATAGCAATGAAGGATTTACTGATTATTGTAGGAACTATGGTGCTGGGATTCTTCCTTTTTTCAATGATTGCAGGGGATAAGGACAGTTTGAAAAGCGCCGGCAGTGCGGTTATGGAAAGGAACATAGAATTGTATCAAGAGGAGTGCGGCGTGTGAAGAATTTAATAACATCGGTGGCGAGTATGCTGTTGCTTCTGGCAGTTCTCATGGAATTTACGCAAAGCCAGCTTCTCTATGTCAAGATGACTGCAGCAGATCAGGCAGCCGCCGCTTTTCGGGATATGGTGAAGGTGGACGGCTGCATTACTGATACCAGTGAAAGCTGGCTGCGTCAAGAGCTGGCAAAGGTTTTTCACTGCGCGCAGGAAGAAATTACACTTAGGGGGACAAGAACACCTGTAGGAAGAGGACAGCTGACTTCGTATCAGGTGGAGGTGAAAGTGAAACCTGTTATCATCATGGCAAAATTTTGGAATATTGACAGTGAAAGAAATTATTTTGAATATCGGCTTGATAGAACGGTAGTAAGCGAGCGTGAGGTCGATAGTCCATGAAAAATATGATGATAACCATGTCGATTTTACTCTTTGTTTTCACGATCCTCGGATATCAGCAGCAGTGTAACCACATTCTGAGAACCAAGGCATATTTAAGTGAAGTCTCAGCAGAGGCGGCTTTTGCGGGGCAATACGCTTTGAAGCAGGGCGCATCAAAGATTTCGGCGAAGTCTGCAGCGGTGAGTGTCATTGAGAAGAATCTGCGGCAGAAGTCTGAACAGGCAAAGTGGCATATCGAATGCAGTAAAACTGCAGCCGGAGAATGCAGGGTGATAGTTTTACTTCAGTTTGAGGATTTGCGTGTCAGCGCGGTTAGAAGGAGTGCCAGCTCTGCAGGTGGGGCAGAGTAGGCAGATTGCATTTACAGATGCAGTATGGTAAAATATGTATCAAAGAAATCTGAAAATAATGTAAAAGAGGTGAAGAACATGATAAAAGATATTTTGCTTTTGGGTGATCCGCGGCTTTATGTGACCTGTACAGAGTATCGAAAAGAGAACTTGAAAGACATCGAAACTGTCGTTTCCGACTTGCATGACACGATGATGGAGTACAAGAGAACCCATGGAGCCGGACGTGCCATTGCGGCGCCGCAGATTGGCATACAGAAAAGACTTTTATATATGTATGTGGATAACCCACAGGTGTTCATCAATCCAGTATTGCATTTTCCTACAGAGGAAAAGATGACAGTTATGGACGACTGTATGTCATTTCCGGGTCTTTTAGTCAAAGTTGAACGGCATAAAGAGTGTATCATTTCATATTACGATATGAACTGGAAAAGACAGGAAATGCACTTGAAAGGAGATTTATCAGAACTGATTCAGCACGAGTTTGATCATCTCGACGGAGTTCTTGCAACGATGCGAGCCATAGATGAAAAATCCTTCTTTTATGGGAATATTAACAATTACAGATAAGGTATAGCAATATACAGCAATACACAGTTTATGAGACGAGTAACTGCCTTGAAATTCATTTGAATTCGGGCAGTTTTTTCGTGGAAAAGGAGAATAAAAATGAATTATATGCAATTTAAAGAAGAAGTTATCAAAAATATTAAAGGATATTTACCGGAAAAATACTGCGAATGGGAGCTTAAAACAGAGATGGTTTATAAAGTCAACGAGCCTTTGGAAGCACTGATGATTTTCCCAAGAGGAGAGAAAGGCGCATCGACCATGCTGTATCTGTACAGATTTTACAAATACTATCAAAGCGGACAGCCCTTTGACAGTGTTCTTAGAATGATTGCACTTGAATATCTTAACGGGCTTGCCCATGTAGATGAAATGAGCTCTTTTGTAGACGAAGGAGAAAAAAAGGAAAATATCATTTACGAGCTGATTAATACGGAGAAGAACGCGGAACTTTTGGCTCGTGTGCCTCACAGACACTTTTTAAACCTTTCTGTTATTTACAGGCTTATGGTGGATTTACCTGACGGTACTTTTAACAGCGCAGTTATTACGAATAATTTGGCGCAGAACATGCGGCTATGCGAAGAGGAACTATACAAAATAGCTTCAGAAAATACAAAATATCGAATGGAACTTCGGATTTCAGGTATTCCGGATATACTTTATATGCTGACCAATCATAAGAAGACCATGGGCGCTTCTGTGATTTTGTATCCAGGTGTTTTGGAAAGCATGGCGGAGGGATTTCAGTCAGATATTTATGTGCTACCTTCTTCTATTCACGAAGTGATGCTTGTTAGGGACATGGGACAGAAAGTCGATGACCTGAAAGAAACGGTTTTGAGGGTTAATGGAAGATTTGTGGACAGGGATGAATACTTGTCTGATTCGGTTTATATTTATCGTAGGGAGGAAGGAAAACTAGATATTGCAGAAGAATAAAGGACTGCTTTGGGGGTATTATGACGAAAGCAGTCCTTTTGTGTAAATTGTAATAAGTAAACCTTAGTGATGGCAGGAATTTCCGCCGCCGCAGGTGTGACCTTCGCCGTGATGGCTACACTGTACATTGGAATTATATACCAAAGTACCGTCGACCAGTGCCTGGACAGCTTCGTCAGCAGAGCCAGATACGCCGCCGTAAAGTCTGATTCCAGCTTGTGCCAGCGCATTTTGTGCGCCACCGCCGATGCCACCGCAAATCAGTACATCGACACCGAGATTTTTCAAAAATCCAGCCAGAGCGCCGTGACCGCTCCCAGCAGCATTTTCAATGGAAGAAGAGAGGATTTTGCCGTCTTCGACTTGATAAATTTTGAAGTTTTCGCAGTGACCGAAGTGCTGATAGATTTGCCCGTTTTCGTAAGTGATTGCAATTTTCATCGTGGTAGTCTCCTTTGTAATAGTTGCTGTTTTTTTGTTTTTATGACAGATATCATAGTTGCCTCCGCCGATGAGCAGTGGTTTTTCATGAATCAACGCATCTGCTAGCTTGTATCGTGCGGACTCGTAAATGTTAGTCACCGTAGGTCTTGATACCTGCATAGAAGCGGCGCACTCTTCCTGGGTCATACCCAGATAATCGATGAGTCTAATGGTTTCGTATTCATCTACGGTCATGGTAACGCAGGAAAGTCTGCTGCAGCATTCTGGTTCATAGCCTGCCGGAATAAAGCCTTCGCTTGTCGGCATGGTGTTTACCATTCTGTTTTTTCTGGGTCTCGGCATGGAAGCTCCTTCTGTCATCATTATTAGCATATGTTATTTATAAAAGTATTATAACAGGGTTTTGAACATATGTCAATAAAATGCGAACCTGTTAGCAGTTGGTATTAGTTTAAATTCAAATGAAATAAGAGGGAATATATGAAAAGAAAAGTAATCAGTGTATTTTTTATTGGATTGTTGCTTTTGGGAAACAGCAGAGTTTCTTTTGGAGACACAGAAAAAATCATGTATGCCAAAGAACAGACCTGGCTATATAGTAGTGGGCATGAAACTGCAAGATATGCGGTAGTGCCCATTGGAAAAAACCAAAAAGTAGCCACAAAAGGTCTTGTAAAGGCGATTTTATCTGGCGGTAGAAAGGTCTACTATTATGAGGTGGAATGTTTGGGACAAATTCTTTATATTCCTCGATCTAAGGTGAGTTCCAGAAAACCAGCTAAACCTGTATCAATTCGATATCTTTTTAAGGAATTGAAAGTAGACGATAAAATAAAAATTCATGACAGACCAAGCATTTTAGGCAAAGTTTTAAAGACAAAGGACCGCAGCATTTATACTATCGGACAGGCTGGAAATTGGTATGTTGTTTATATTGAAGGAAAAATCGGTTATATTCGAAAAAATTCGGATTCCATCAAAAATGTCAGAAAACCTGATTATATTCCGATTAGGATTTCTGACAAAGAGTATCCTGATACAGCAGAGCGAACCAATATGAAAGAAAGAATTTATTTGCAGTATGCACAATTATCTCAGAAAATTCGCGAGAGATTGATGCAGCGAAATGTGGAAATTTATTGCAAGGAACATTTTATAGAGCCTTTTGAAGGAAACGGAAGTTTGGGATATACAGAAAGTCGACCTCACAAGGCTGTAATCTATTTGAAAGATGAAGGGATTGAGTTCAGCTTTATCCATGAAGTAGGACATGCTGTCACCAGGTATTTATTGAATGAAGATAAGGACTTGGATAAACTGCTGCTGGAGCAAAGGAAATTGAAGTTAGAGCCATATTATGCAAAGTCCATGTCAGAATGGGCGGCTGAAATTTTGCGAGTACTGGTGAAATCTCCAAAAGAATTGAAAGAAAAGGCCCCTAGATCCTATTTGTTTTTAATGCGACAGGTGCTGAACGTATATTAAATCCGTTGCATGTTGCCTAAGAAACGGGAGACACGAAAGCTATATATAATTTTAAATAATGAAAGGAAAAGAAAATGATGACTGCGCTTTGCGCACTTGTATTAACGATGGGGGCTACTTCAAGCAGTTTTGTGACGGAAGGAAGCGTGCAGAGTACATAAACTTAGCTAGAAAAAACTATACAAGCAGAGAAGGGAGGGTAAAGAGACAGCAGAGAAAGTTTAAACTAAAGGGAAAACTGGTATGGTCAGTGTGCCGCTTAGCAGGAAACATGTTGCAAGTTTGGCTGTAACTGTGGAGGCAGAGTAGGAGGATAGAGTGAGAATAAAAATCTTAAGAATGGATTGCTTCCTGTTTAGTATACTGTTGTTTATTTTAACGATGGCTGCCCCGGTTTGTGCAGTAGAAAAAAATATGCAGACAGAGACCGGAGGATATCTTAATCTTCCGGAAAGTAAAAGTGTTTATATACAGGATACGGTGGAAATTCAGCCGGAAGAGATTCCAAAGAATGAATCTGAAAAAGAAGAAAGCATGATTAACTCAGAACAAAGAACAAAGCAATTAGGTAGAATAATAATTCCAGAAACAGGAGACTTACAGTCCTTGGGAATTTACCTTTTGGTTTTGTTTGGGGCAGGTGATGTTTTCGTAACGATTTACAAAAGGAGAAAAGAGCAGGATGATTAAAGGTGCATTACAGAAAAATTTAGGTGTCAGAGTAGTTATCATAGTACTTACTATATGTGTTTTATTCTGTCTGCAGGCCAAGATAAGCTATGCAGGAACAGCAGAGAAGATGTATTTCAAGAAAGCAGGCTTTAGTAGTTATTACAAAGGTACCCAGTATAGCAATATCCTGGGTGTTTATGGAGAAGGTGAAGGTGTGGCAGTATATGGGAGAAGCAGGCACAAAGATAAAGATGGAAAGATACGCACCTATTATGAAACCCGCTTTTTTGGAGAAAAAACATATATTGACGGGAAATTTTTAACCAATATAAAGCCAGAACTGAGTTATACAAGCAGTACATATTTTAAAGAACTAATCTTTGATGATGGGGTGATGGTTTATGATAGCCCCTGTAGAAACAGTAGTGGCAGAGAATATCAAGAAAATGCCATTTGTACTATTGGGCAAACGAAGAACTGGTATAAAGTATTTGTGAATGGAAAGACAGGTTTTATTTCTAAGGCAGAGAAAGCTATTATTGATGTACGAGCTGTGGAATTTCCTTTGAAAATAAAGCAGCCTATGGAGAAAGAAAAAAATGTTAGAAATCGTGTGAGGTATCAATATGCAATGCTTCCGCAGAAAGTGAGGAAACATTGCAATCTGCGAAGGTTACAAATTACCATAACACAGAAATTACCAAATGATGCTTTTGAAGAAGCAGGTTATAGTGGGTATACAACTAGTCGACAAAAAAGACCAAGAATTTATTTGAAGGAAACAGAGAGACCTTATTTGTTGGAAGGCAGTTTTTTTCATGAGGTGGGACATGTCATGACGAGACTGCAGCCAGAGCTGTTAGATGGTACAGGTAAATCATTTTTCTCTTGTTTCTCAGAGAGAAGAAGACTGAATTTGGGAGAACACTATCAGACGCAGACAGAGTATGCAGCAGAACTCTTTGCGATTTATATGATGAAGCCGGACTGGCTGTCAATTGCCGCCCCGCGCAGCTATGCTTATATTGATTCTATTTGTAAAAAATAAAGGCAGAAATAATATTGAAGCCTAGACATACGAGGAGAGGATTAAAATATTTAAAAAGAAAAAACGAGACCAACTTCCCTATTTTGATCTCGCTTATGGGTAGACATCGTCGGCATAGTAAAACATGACAGAAGTGTTTGACTTGCTATGACGATTAAAGCACATAGAGAGCTTGGATTTTCTCTTGCACTTGTTCTTCGAGAATAGTATAATCGAAAATAGGGTAAATGTAAAACGAGAAATTGTTCACTGAATTTGAAGAAAAACTTATACCCCCCTCTTTTGCTTGTGGGGAGAAAGGAGGACGAACATGCCGAATCCGAAATATGAAGCGGCTTTAGCTGTAGTAGAAATGGGCAGTTTGAAAAAGGCAGCTGAGAGTTTAGGCTACACACAAACCGGTGTCAGCTATCTGATTAATTCTTTGGAGGAAGAACTTGGTGTAGAGTTGTTTGTTCGCAATTATGGAGGTACAGTGCTTACCGCAGAAGGAAAACTGCTGCTACCATATATTCGCAGTGTATGCAATTGTGAAAACCTTCTGATGAACAAGGTCCATGAGATAAAGAATTTGAGTTCTGGGTTGCTGCGAATTGGGAGCTTCAGCAGTGTTCATACTAATTGGCTGCCTGCCATGGTAAAAGAGTATCAGAAGCACTATCCGGGAGTAGAGGTCGAGATGAAATGCTGTGACGATTATGATAGACTGGAGGAAATGATTTGCTCAGGTGAAGTAGATTGTGGCTTTGTAGTCCTTCCTGCAAAGAAAAAGATGAAAGTGACGGAATTTTATGAAGACCCGGTGGTTGCAGTCGTCGGAGAGAATCATCCTTTAGCAGATGAGCCTTGCTTTCCTGCCAGCAAGCTGGATCAGTATCCATATATTCAGTCTTTGGTAAGTTCGGAGCGAGAAGTAGATGACATCTTTGAACGTTATGGCAAGAAAGCAGATGTTGCATATCGAGTAGATAACGACTTTACTATGTTGTCTATGATTAGTAGCGGGTTTGGATTTGCGATTTTTCCAGAGCTGTTGCTTAGACACTTAAATTTTCCCATTTTGGCGAAGTCTTTTAATCCACCGGAAAGCCGTAAAATCGGATTTGCGATTAGGGCGGCAGGTCCAGCAGCCAGTGCAATAAAAAGTTTTCAGGAAACTGCAGAAGCTTGGCTTGAGGAATGGATGGTGCAGTAAGTTCGCAACTGGGAGTCTTGACAGGTCGGTTCAGGTAAAATATACTTGAATCAACAGAATGAAAGGAAGGTTTACCAACGATGAAAAAGCTAATTTGTAAAGATGATTTCTGGGGATTATTTCCGGACTGTAAAATTGGAATTGTAATCTGTAAGGGCATTACCAACGAATATCATAATGATGAGGTAAAGTATGAGGAGCTGATTCGAGAAGGAGAACGGAAAGCTTTGACGTTTTTGACAGAACCTAACTTCACAGATAACAGAGTGATTAAAGTCTGGAGAGAAGCTTACATGAAGTTTAAGACCAAGAAGGGCGCAAGATGTGCCATCGAAGCTTTGATGAAACGTATTTCCAAGGAAAATCATCTCGGAACAATTAATCCGATTGTGGATATTTATAACAGTGTATCTCTGAGCCATGCGATGCCTTGTGGCGGCGAGGACATAGACTGCTTGGAAGGAAATTTGCTGCTGACGAAAGCTGATGGCGATGAAATGTTTTATGTCATCGGTGGCGAAAACAATGAACCTCCGCTTACAGAAGAACTGATCTACAAAGACGACGCCGGTGCTGTTTGCAGATGCTGGACCTGGAGAGAGGCTGAGCGCACCATGCTGACAGAAAAAACAAAGAATGCGATGCTGTGCTGCGAACTTATAGATTTAGAACGGTATGAAGAATTGATGGAAGTGTTGACTGACTTGAAACGAGAAGTAGAGTCAAGACTGGGAGGCGTATGTGAAATTATGATTTTAGATAGAGAGCATTCAGAGGCAATTCTGGAAGAATGAGTATTAAAAAAGCACGTCTTTGCAGATTGGCTGCATGTAGGCGTGCTTTTACTTTTTATATATTTACCAAATACCCATCATATGCTGTAAAATCAAGCTGACTCCGGTAATACTAACCCAGCAGCAAAGTCCCATAATCAGTGGTTTACCACCGGTTTTGATGAGCTTTACGATATCAGTATTCAGCCCGATTGCTGCCATGGCAAGGACAATAAAGAACTTAGAAAGTTCTTTGATTGGAGCAAAGAACTCTGCGGAGATACCCGCGGATATTGCAAGCGTAGTAATGATGGACGCGCCGATAAAATAAAGGATAAAGAACGGGAAGATGCTCTTGATGCTAACACTTTTTCCATCGGCAGATTGTCCCCTTTTCGTGCGCATAAAGGCAAGTACTAAAGTGATTGGGATGATTGCAAGAGTACGCGTCAGTTTTACGGTGACAGCTTTGTCGAGAGTAGCAGAACCGAGGCTCCACATGCTGTCCCAGGTTGCAGCACAGGCTGTAACTGAGGAGGTGTCATTGACTGCAGTTCCTGCAAAAATGCCAAAAGCTTCTCCTGAAGTAGTATCAAAGCCAATAGCATTTCCGAAAGTAGGGAAAATAATTGCAGCAAGGACATTAAAAAAGAATATGATGGAAATAGCCTGAGCAACCTCTTCGTCATCTGCTTCAATAACTGGAGCGGTTGCTGCAATGGCAGATCCGCCGCAGATTGAAGAGCCAACGCCGACTAAAGTAGAAATATTAGCTGGCGTTTTCATGATCTTGTGCAAAGTATAGGAGATAATTAACGAGGTTGCAATGGTGCATACGATAATTGGCAAAGACTGCTTGCCAGTTTCAACAATTACGTTAAGATTCAGCCCGAAGCCTAAAAGAATTACTGCCCACTGCAGAATTTTTTTAGAGGTGAACTTAATACCGGGTTCGAAGCTGCCTTTTTCTTTGAAGAAAAGTGTGACGACCATGCCGGCTAAAATAGCAATTACTGCACCGCCAATAATCGGGAATGCTTTGCCGGCAAACCAAGATGGGATAGCGAGTGCAATACACAGTAGTAAACCTTTTCCGTTCTTTGTATAGAAGTTCATATAAATCCTCCTTGTAGATGTCATTAGCTAAGCAATTATACCTTAAAAGCGAAAAAATGTAAATGAGAATCTTTGGTATATTGTTGCAGTCAGCAAGCAATTAAGATATACTAATAGAAATAAATAGGGACTTGTACCAAATAATAGGAGGATATTAAACATGCTGGAAAAGGGAATTAAAGGCTCGCTGGAAATAAAGGTAACTGCTGAAAATACAGCACTTACTATGGGAAGCGGCACGTTGGAGGTTTTTGCAACACCGTCTATGATTGCACTGATGGAAAAAACTGCATGGGAGAGTGTGGCACCATACCTCGGAGAAGACGAAGGCACTGTCGGAACCCTGCTTAACGTAGCACATCTTTCCGCAACACCACTTAATATGGTGGTTCGCTGCGAAAGCGAACTTGTGGAAATTGATGGACGTAAACTGGTATTTAAAGTGGCAGCTTATGATGAAGCGGGTTTGATTGGAGAAGGCACCCACGAGAGATTTATCATAAAAAATGAGAAATTCCAGACAAAAGCCAATAGCAAAAAGGCCAAATAAGAAACATGATTGTAGTAGTTACAGATGTTTCAGCTGTTATCATTGGAGAAAGCTTGAAAATCGAGCGGCGCTTTGATAGGATTGCCCAAAGAGTTGAAGCGCGTTTTGATGTCAGAAGTGATTCATTGTAGAAAGTATTTCGACAAGAGATATAAACTCTTGTCGAAATACTTTTTTTGTAAAAACCAGCCACGTGTTCGATGCGTGGCTGGTTTTTTAAAGGAAGGAAATAACGAGACAAGCGTTTACACCATCGGTGAAGTCAAGAATTTATATGAATACGCACTCTTGCCATCCTATATGTGAGACGGGCTTTTTAAACGAATGGTAATGGTGGCTATATCACATCCACCATAGTAAAAGCAACAATCTATGTGAAAGAAACTTCGTCATATAATTTGGAGTATAAGTTGGCATTTATGGCCAGGACAAAGCATTAAGAAACTGGAATAGCTAATCAAAGAGAATGGGAGATTACAGCTCGGTTCGTACTATATGAGTAATGCGGATGAATGGCTTGCTGAGTGCATTAACATCCTCATTAAAGAACCAGAAAGACTAGAGAAAAAGGCGTCAACGACATATCTGTTTCTAATGGAAAACGTTTTTGGCAATACTGAAAGTCCATTACGTGTCGCTTAATCTGGCACGAAAAAATATATTTAACCATTAAAATTTAAAAAACGAAAGGAAAAACAAAAATGAAAAAGAAAATGATCACTGCGCTTTGCGCACTAACGTTAACTCTCGGAACCGCTGTTAACTGCTTTGCAGTCGAAACTAATCCGCAGACAACACAGGCTTACATCAATGTACCTGCTACAGCAATCGATTTTAGTGTAACTGAGGAAATCATCTTCACTGGTACTGCAGATTCCGCTGATTTAGTTGCAAATGACCTGGAAGTCATCAACAATAGCAAAATTGGTGTGCTGACAGCAAGCATTGAAGTAACTGGCGATAATGGATGGACTGTAGTTGCAGATTCCACTGACTTTACAAGATTGGGAGCTAATGCGAAAAAGATTAGCATTATGGTCGCTGGAGACCACGATATGTCCACTAGCGCATACACTGGTGCAGGAAATATTGACCCAACCGAAAAAGTTACAGTAGCTTTATCAGGCAAGACTGGTAGAGTAACTACTGCACAGGAAAAGACTAAGGTTGCTAACTTCGTTACAACCGTTTCTGTAGTGAAATAATCGTAAGTAAAAGCACAAGGAGGTACATGAAATGAAAAAGAGGATTTTATCTATTCTATGTGTGCTGCTTATGATGGTTAGCACTTCTGTCGCTGCCTTTGCTGATGAAAGCAATGTGGTAGCATATATGACTGTGCCGGCAACGGCAATCGATGTATCAGTGACAGAATCCATTGATATGACTGGCTCTGCAAATTCTGTTGATTTGATTGTTGATAAAGTAACTATCACCAATAACGGTACAGCTGGAGTTATTAACATTGACAAGGTTACTGCTACTGCTGCAACCGGATGGTCTTTTGTTGACGCAACTACCAACTTTAAGTTATTAAATGCAAATGCGAAGAAGTTGTCGCTGACTTCGACATTGGGCAGTTCCACCTGGGATATTATCAAGACCTGTCCGACCTTTGCAAAGGATGAAAGTAGTGTTGCAGCTGGAGCATCAAAAAATATTACCTTTACAGGAAAAACCGGCGTTGTAACAACAGCTGTAAACCATGAACAGGCAGCTAGTATCGTGGTTACCTTAAGTCTGATATAATTCAGTATTACTTAGACAGATAGGAGGACGTAATGGAAACTAAAAATGAAAAAAACAAGAAGCAAAAAATACTGATTATCATTTTACTGATTGCAGTTGCTTTCATGGGAGCAGGACTGTTTTATGTCCTAAACTCGAACAGGCTTGAAACCAGCAAAACAGCTGTTATCGTGCATACTGATGAAAAACTAAGCGATACAAGCGGCGGGCAGGTGAGAATTCGCATCAATTCTGCGGTGCAGATTTATGAGGATACCATGCAGGATCTTGCTTTTGCAAATCTCAATGAAGGAAGGCAGCTACAATGTAGAATTAAAGTAGGGGATTCCTACGTATATGATTCCGGACTTGTTAAATCCGGAGATGCAATACAGGCGGATATTGTAGATACATCCACCCTTAAACAAGGGAAGAATCAAGCAATTGCTGAAATTTACAATTACGACATGGATAATGAGTTGATTGGTCAGACTAACACGATTATCGACCTTTATCTGAACGACTAATGAGCAGGACGTCCCCATTGAGACGTTCTTTTTTAAAGAAATGAGGGAGGAAGATGTGAAAAAGAGATCTAAGCGATGGTTGTCAATATTACTAATAATGGCTATGCTTTTGACTATGGCGGTCCCGGTTTTTGCAGAAGAACCGGATAGTTCTATTGAGCAAATTCCGATTGATGAAGTGCGAGAAGCTGATATAGAAGGTGTAGATGCTTCTAGTTTGGAGGATTCTGAGATTCAGAATTCTCAACAAGTTTCTATAGAGAAGCTGAAAAAGGCAGTTGCGAAAGTTGTGGTAGTTGATGGAACAAGGACTGTTTTATATGAAGATGGTACTCTCATTCTAAATGAACTTGATTCAGATCAAGAGAACAACGAAGCAAAGCATGGTGCGGCCAGCAAGGAATTTCCAGCTTGGGATGGGACAGAAAACGACTATGCCTTTGGAGATACCGGGGTTCCATGGTTTAATTCAAGATATAATATAAAACGTGTTGAAATAGGCAGTAAAATTTCGCCAACAGATACTTCAAAATGGTTCTTTAACTGCACCAATGCTTCTTCAGCAGAACTTTCAAATCTGGATATGTCAAACGTAACCTCTACTGACGGAATGTTCTATAGCTTTGGAAGTCAGACTTTGAGCGTAACAATTTCCGGGCTTGAAACTTGGGATATGTCAAATGTGAAAAACATGCATGGTACATTCCAGTGGGTAGGACAAAACGCTGGTAACATAGCCATTTTAGGAATGGAAGACTGGAATGTTTCAAATGTTACAGATATGTCAGAGATGTTTGATTCAATCGGATATCGTGCTGAATCTATTATGATTTCGGGTTTGGATGGATGGGATACAAGAAATGTTACAACGACACAGAAAATGTTCTATATGCTTGGATATGAAGCTGAAGCTGTTACGATTTCCGGTTTAGAAAACTTAAATCTTGAAAATGTTAAAACCGCAGTAAGTATGTTTGAAAGTTGCGCAAGTGCAGACAAATGCGAATTTGCTCTTGATGTATCAAAGTGGAATGTATCCAAAATCGAAAATATGAATAATATGTTTTCTTGTTTTAGAATGTCAGCAAGCAAAGTCACATTTTTAGGCTTTGATAAGTGGAAAATCAATAATCATGCAAATCTGTCCGGTATGTTTCAGATGATGGGAATGTCCGGAACTTCTCCAACTATCTCTGAATATAACATTGGTATTTTAACTGTTCCGGGTGGATGTATTGTCGATAGTATGTTTTATGCAGCGGATAATGTAAAAGGCACTCTAATAATTAATGGCATGCCTATTTCTGAATATGGAGGAGATATTAACCTTGCATGGGGTACAAATAGAACAGGAGGGGCCTTATATCTTGCACCGACTAACACAGCAACATTGACCTGGGCACAGGAAACTGTTGACAAGTATGGTCTTTCTGGCGACCAGACACAGGGCCATATATATTTAAACGACAATCAAGTTGTCAGTCGAACAGTTCTTTACGCAGATGGTACCTTAATCATCAATGAACTTTTAAAAGACCAAGGTGCTAATGAAGCTACACATGGCGCAATAAAAAAGGAATATCCAGCATGGGATGGTGCAAAAAATGATTACAACATAAACGGCAATGGCGTACCATGGAGCTGGCTCGATGATATAACATCTGTAGAAGTTGGAAGCAAAATTTCGCCTGTAAACACTTCGCGCTGGTTTTTCGGAATGCATGCATCTTCAATTAATGTATCGCTTCTGGATATGTCTAATGTAATTGCTACAGTTGAAATGTTTGGAGAAACTACTGTAGAAGAAATTGCAGGATTGGGAAATTGGGATATGTCAAACGTAAAGGACGCACATAACATGTTTGGTTGGCTTTGCATGGGTGCAACAACCCCAATAGAACTGATCGGAATTGAAAACTGGAAGTTTTCGAGTGGAGCAAATTTAAAGGGAATGTTTATGAGCAGTGGCGCGGTGAAATTTCAAAGCATCATCATACCAGAGGGGTGTGATATCAGTGCCATGTTTGACAACGTGGAGGAAATTTATGGTGATGTTGTCATAAACGGAATCCAGACCTGCAATGAAACAGAATGGACTGGATTTGCCAGAAATACAAACCCGGAAAAGGGTGCACTCTATCTTGTGCCAGACGATATGGGATATAGCCAAGCGGAAGATATAGAGGGTAAGTATGGTATCAATGGTAGCGTTACGCAGGGTCATGTTTATCTACGTAAAATGCTTGATTTTACTGTGACGGAATCTATCGACATGACTGCTTCCATGGGTTCCACAGATTTGGACATCACTGACCTGAACGTAAATAATCTTGGATCAAAAACAATTACTGTCAGCAGCGTGCAGGTGGACGATGTGGTAAATGGGTGGATGCTTACGGCGAACACCACAGACTTTGCTGCACTTGCAAAGGACAGCAAGAAGTTTTCGTTTGCAATAGGCGAATTTGACTTGTCGAAAGGACCATATACTGCAGGTGGCAACATCTCGGCTGATAAGCAAAAGGTATTTAAGTTGACTGGTAAAACTGGCGTTGTCAGCACAGCAATTAAAAGGCAGCATATAGCAAATTTGATTGTAACCGTAGCTGCGGTGTAAGGAGGGGAGACGATGCCAAGAAGTAAGCTATTTCATCATATCGGAAGCCCTAATTCTTTCTACAAAATATTTAAAACTGTAACAGCGGATAATGGGAGTGAGTTTCAGAATTAGGAAGTGATTGAAAAGATACTTCATCGTGCGAGAAAACGGTGGAAACTATTTTATTTCCATCCATAGTTCATGGGAATGAAAATGCTAATCATTTAGTCCGTCGCCATATACCAAAAGGAACCAGCAAGGAGGTGATGAAAATACTTGGTTGTGTGGAAGGATCCACATAGCACTTGTAGTATTTTTTGAAGTTTATATTTCAGCAGTAGTATAAAGATATTAGAACCCTCTTTTTTGTCGTGCAAAGAAAACATGAGACATAAAGTAAATAAAGATATATGCGTCGTGTAGAAAATAAAGAATACGATTTTATCGGAAATCGTGCACTATGTCATTCTATATTTTATCAAAAAATATTATTTGATAAAATGTCAAAATACACTTTGAAAAAAAAGCAGAAGACTGTAGGAAATAATTTTTGTTGTTTTGTCAATGATGTGACACCAAAAAGAGAGCATTAATTTGACGATATGGTATCATGAGAATGCAATTCTAAAGATGCCCTTTTCTCCAAAGGTGTAGCCCACCCAAGGACTGGTTTAGGGGTGTTGTTGTAACGTTTTAGATAGCGGAGCATCTGCACTTTTAAATCTTCATAGGAGTAGAAATACAGGTAATTGTAAAATCGCTCCTGGTCCAATCGATGGCTGCGTTCTACTTTGCCATTGTGTCTTGGTGTGCGTGGACGAATCAGCTTGTGGGTAATGCCAAGTTCATCACAGAGTTTATCCATTGGATGTAGTTTTTTGTAGTCTTTTGGATAAGTAAATTCAGCGCCATTATCCGTTTGAATCATTTTTGGTGTATATCCAAAGAATTGGATAGCGCGCTTTATGAAATCAACGGTAGAATAAGAACTCTGTTCTTTATATGGGTAGAGGAAGCGCTGTCTGGAAGCTTCATCTATGATTGTATATTGATAAAATTTGTCAGGCATAGAGCCAGTATAGCAGGCAGAGGGCACATATTTCACATCCATCTGCCACTTTTCACCAACAGCCTGAGGAGTCGCATAAGGCTTTGGAGTATACTTGTTAGTGGGAGTCACTTTTTGCTTGGTATACCCTAGCCGAGAAAATACACGGTAAAGAGAGCCGGGATGCCTGCGATACCCTTTGGAAGTACGTAATTTTCCATAGATTTCGCAGACGGAGGCGTGGGGATTGCGTTTGTGCAAATCACGAATCCACTTGAGTTCCTCAGTGGTATGAGAAGAAGGATGAGGCGTTTTGGGTCTGTGAGAATGATCCATAAGGGACTCTTTCGTACCATCAAAGCGTTTGTTCCAGCGCATAAGGGAAGATTTAGATATATGGTAGCGCCTGCAGACAAAGGCGACGGACTGACCGCTGCGATAAAGATTCACTGCGTAAAAACGGGTAGAAATTTCATGTGGCAAATATCGTTGAGTTTGTGTTATACTGTTCATGACGATAGGGTTCCTTTCAGATATGTTTTTTGTGGTGATTAACATTCTAACAAATCCTATCGTCTTTTTCTATAGGCAAGTGTCACATCAATTGTAACTCTACAAGCAGAAGACTGTAGGAAATAATTTTTTCTTGTCATTAGAGTCAGTTGGTTGTATAATATTTTTGTTATTTTTTACGGATATTACCGTGATTGGTACATGATAGAAACGCAATTGGAGGAAAACAAATGGAAAAGATTTATCAGGGAAAAACAAAAGACGTGTTTGCACTGGACAACGGAAATGTGCTCTTGAAGTTTAAGGATGACTGCACCGGAAAAGACGGTGTTTTTGACCCAGGCGAAAACAGCGTAGGTCTGACCATTGAAGGAATTGGCAGAGCTAATCTAAAGACTTCTATCAGATACTTTGAGCTGATTAATGCTGCAGGCATTAAGACTCACTATGTAAGTGCTGATGTTGAAAATGCAACGATGGAAGTTCTGCGCGCAACCCCTTTCGGACAGGGTCTTGAAGTTATTTGTAGACTGAGAGCAACTGGTAGCTTTATTCGCAGATATGGCAATTACATTGAAGACGGCGCGGTTTTCGAAAACGGATATGTTGAAACTACTTTCAAAGATGACGCAAAGGGTGACCCTCTGGTAACAAGCGAAGGTTTGGAAGTCCTTGGAGTAATGAACCGAGAAATGTTTGAACAGATGAAAGAGCAGACTTTGAAAATAACCAAAATCGTTGCTGATGACCTAGCAACTATGGGTCTGGAACTGTGGGACATCAAATTTGAATTTGGCTACAACAATGACGAAGTAATCCTCATTGACGAAATTGCTAGCGGCAACATGAGAGTTTACAAAGACGGGAAAATCGTTGACCCGATTGATTTGACAGATATTATTTTAAGTCACACAAAATAATAGAATAACAAAATCTTAAAGCCCTGCCGGAAAGGCAGGGCTTTTGCGTACATATATTGTTTGCTTGTCTTTATACATTGAACAGGAAGGTAATGATATCGCCGTCCTTGACAACATACTCTTTGCCTTCAGAGCGAAGGAGTCCTTTTTCCTTAGCTGTATTCATGTTGCCGCCGCATTCAATGAATTTGTCGTAGGCAATGGTTTCTGCACGGATAAAGCCGCGCTCAAAGTCGGTGTGGATTTTTCCAGCAGCTTGCGGCGCTTTGGTGCCTCTGCGAATAGTCCATGCACGGCATTCGTCTTCGCCGGCAGTTAGGAAAGAAATTAGATTCAGCAGACTGTAGGAGGCCTTAATCAGCTTATCAAGACCGGATTCGCAGATTCCAAGCTCTTCTAGGAACATGACTTTCTCATCTTCCTCAAGTTCAGAAATTTCCTGCTCAATTTCAGCGCAGATGACAACGACTTGTGCATCTTCGGTTGCAGCAAACTGACGAACTGATTCAACATATGTATTGTCAGCGCTGTCGGCAGCGTCATCTTCGGAGACATTAGCTACATAGATAATTGGTTTGTAGGAAAGCAGGTCCAAGGTTTTGATAAATTCGGCTTCCTCTTCGGTTAAATCCATGGCTCTTGCAGACTTACCCTCTGCTAGAAAATCATTGACTTTTTTTAGAATATCCAGCTCTTTTTGCAGAGACTTATCGCCTTTGAGATTTTTTGTAGTTCTGGTGATTCTTCTTTCCAGCACTTCCATATCGGAAAGAATTAGTTCTGTATTAATGGTTTCGATATCGGAAAGCGGATCAATTTTTCCGTCAACGTGGACGATATTGTCATTTTCAAAACATCTGACAACGTGTACGATGGCAGCCACTTCACGAATATGTCCAAGGAACTTGTTTCCAAGACCTTCTCCTTTGGAGGCACCTTTTACAAGACCTGCGATATCGCAAAATTCTATAGTCGTGTAAACGGTTTTTTTGGAATTGTAAATCTCGTGGAGTTTGGTGATTCTTTCATCAGGAACGGTTACCACGCCGACATTGGGCTCGATGGTGCAAAACGGATAGTTTGCAGCCTCTGCGCCGGCTTTGGTAATCGCATTAAACAGTGTACTTTTGCCTACATTGGGAAGACCAACGATTCCTAGTTTCATAATTTATATACTCCTTTTTTCTTTTTTCATTTGTATGACATATGCAGTCAGACAGATTACGAAGACACAGAAACTCAAGACCTGTGCTTGCTTTAACGGGCCAATCATAAGGCTATCGGTTCTTAGTTGTTCCACAAATCCCCGTTCCAGGGAATAAAGCATGCCGTATAAAAAGGCAATTTGTCCCGGAAAACTTCTGCGCTTATCCAGCCAAATTAAAAATGCAAATAGCACAAAGCACCAGATGGATTCGTAGAGGAAGGTGGGGTGCACATATTGACCGTCTACTGAAATTGCCCAAGGTAAATCAGTAGGACCGCCGTGGGCTTCCGAGTTAAAAAAGTTCCCCCATCTACCGATGGACTGGGCCAATGCAACGGCAGGAAATACTAAATCAGCCAGCTCAAGAAGGTTAATTTTGTAGTGATGTGCGACAAAATATCCCGTAATGATTCCAGCGATGATTCCACCGTGAATGGCAAGCCCGCCGCTTCGAATATCCAGAGTTTTTCCGATATCACCGGCATAGTTCTCCCAGCTGAAAATCACATAGTAGACCCTGGCGCCAATGATGGACATAGGAATAAGCCAAATAGCAAAGTCCAAGATGTGTTCACTTTCTATTCCATGTTTCGGCGCTCTCTTATAGCTGATTAGGATTGCCAGAAAAAAACCAAGACCTATGAGTAGACCGTACCATCTGACATCAAGTCCGAATAGCGAAAAAGCAATCGGATTAGGTGCTTGCATAAAATCTCTCCTTTATATAAATATAATTTTGTGTGCAGGATTTCTGAGTCGACAAAAGCGTCCTCTTGAAAACTGACCCTTTTATTATACTGAAAAATTTGCTAAAATACAATGTATGAAATACGAAAATATGTGTAAAGGTAATTTTATTGCAAGACCCAATCGGTTTATTGCCGAAGTTTCTCTTGGAGGAGAGACTGTGCGTGCCCATGTTAAAAATACGGGACGGTGCAGAGAACTCCTTGTTCCTGGAGCGACGGTTTACCTGGAAGACTTTGCAGGACGCATGGGGAGCCGTAAAATGCGATACTCTCTAATTGGTGTAGAAAAAGGAAATGTTTTAATCAACATGGATTCCCAGGCGCCTAATAAAGTTTGCGAAGAGGCATTAACGTCGGGAACTCTTAAGCTTCCGGAGATGAAAAATCTTCAAGTTGTAAAACGAGAAAAAACATTCGGAGATTCTCGCTTCGACTTTTATTTAGAAGGAGAAAATGGAAAAAAAGGCTGGCTTGAAATAAAAGGTGTAACTTTGGAGGAAAAAGGAATCGCCAGATTTCCTGATGCACCGACAGAACGCGGGATAAAACATATCTATGAGCTTTGCAAAGGAGTAGAGCAAGGATATTGCGGTTATGTGCTATTTGTCATACAGATGTCAGGTGTGAACGGCTTTGAACCCAACGACAGGACGCACCCGGAATTCGGGCAGGCCCTTCGATATGCAATGGAAAAGGGTGTGCATATCCTTGCCTATGACTGCGAAGTGAAAATGGATAGTCTGGCACTGAAGGATGAAATAAATGTAAATCTTTAAGTAGGGAGGTGAATTTTATGTTTTTATTAAAAAACTGCAGATTGATTCCTGAACTAACCGAAGGTTTTACAGGAAGAATGGCGGATATCATCGTTGATCATGAGAAAATTACCGACATTTGTGAGGCGGGAAGCGTGCAGGATTTTGAAGGAGAAATCATTGACGCTGCGGGCTGCACCGTATTGCCGGGATTTTTCGATCTCCACTGTCACGTGTATCTATTTGAACTGGGAAAAATTGCGGAGATGGATAGCAAAGAAGAGTCGTATACCTTTGTCGATTCCTATAATTTTGCCAGAGAATATTTGAGACAGGGATATACGACTTTGCGAGACGCAGGATGTGCATATAATGTTACGGTGAAGCTGATGAAACTCAGGGATGCAGGGCTTATCGACAATGTGCCGGATATTATATCTTCCGGCAGAGCTTTAACGCCGACCAATCCAAGTAATGATGAATACACACTTCTATATGAAGTGGCTGACGGACCGGCGGAGGTGATGAAAGCTGCAAGAAAACAGTTTGAAGCAGGCAACGACATTATCAAATACATGGTGACAGGCTGCTATCTTGACGAGAGCGGCATACCTGGCATTTCCATTGCCACAGAAGAGGAACTTCGTGCGGCGGTTCAAATCGCAAAGATGAGAGGTTCTTACGTGATGGGGCACGCACACGGGGCTGAGGGTATAAAGACAGCTATACGAGCGGGGCTTTACACCATCGAACACGGGAGCTTTATCGATGATGAGGCGATAGAGATGTTAAAAAATCGAGACGACTGCTTTCTAGTGCCGACCGGTAGTATTGGTCTTGCTTGCATGACCGAAGAAGGGCAGGCGGGTTTATCAGATAGTATTGCGGAAAAGGCGATTAAATATGAGAAGCAGGAAAAAGAATGCATTAACAAAGCCTATGCAGCTGGACTCAAGATGGGCTTTGGATCTGACATCGATTATGCTACTTTTAAGAATATGGCCGGACTGGAATTTATTGCGCGCAGAGAATGGTATGATTTTAAGCCGATGGATATTTTGTTGCAGGCAACGAAATACAGCGCAGAAATTGCTGGTCTTATCGAAGAGAAGGGGACTATTAAAGTTGGTAAGAACGCGGAGCTGGTTATCATCAACGGTAATCCGGATGAAGACATTGATGTAATGCGCAATTTACCGAGATATGTCATCTTCCGTGAAACTGTGATTGACAATACAATCGCTGAAGGATTCAGAAAAAAAGAACAATAGAAAAAAGGGAAAAAGGTACTTGACGGGAGGGGAAAAGGGTGATATATTAAGAAAGCTGTCTTGCAGGGGGAACCCCACAGGCAGGCTTGCCACAGAAAACTCCC
>NZ_CALPCF010000023.1:0-41418 GCF_943192965.1 Senimuribacter intestinalis | reverse complement strand
CCAGAATAATTTTTACGACGTTTCACAAGGTAGGAATCATTGAATCGCTCCTTTCGATTCAAGAAGGAAAGCGGAATAGTCGCGATATAATGATTCCAGAATAATTTTTACGACGTTTCACAAGGTAGGAATCATTGAATCGCTCCTTTCGATTCAAGAAGGAAAGCGGAATGGTCGCGATATAATGATTCCAGAATAATTTTTACGGCGCTTCGTAAGGTCATTCACATAATTTTGGAAACAAGAGTCAAACTATGAGAATAGAGTAAATATAGATTAAATTTGGAGGAATAGGCAATGATTCAGCTGAGTGATTATAAAAATATACACTGTATTGGAATTGGAGGTGTAGGACTTTCTGCCATTGCAGAGATTTTACTGGCGAGAGGCTATCATGTTTCTGGCTCAGATATGAAGGCGTCAGATTTAACCGAGAATTTAAAAAGAAAAGGTGCAGAAATTTATATAGGCCATAGAGAATCGAATGTAGAAAATGCAGACCTGATTGTGTATTCTGCAGCCATAGCGGAAGAGAATCCGGAGATTGTCAGAGCTAGAGAAAAGAATATTCCGCTGGCAGGCAGAGCAGAGGTTTTGGGGACTTTAATGGATGATTTTGCAAACAGTATCGCGATTAGCGGGACCCACGGCAAGACTACAACCACTTCTATGGTTTCTTTAATTTTAAACAGTGCCAAGCTGGATCCGACCATCTTAGTTGGTGGCAATCTGGCTGAGATTGGCGGAAATGTAAAGGTTGGAGCGAGTCAGTACTTTGTAACAGAGGCGTGTGAATATAGAGATAGTTTTTTGGAACTTCGTCCTAAAATCGAAGTCATTTTGAATATCGACTCGGATCATTTGGATTACTTTAAGGATATCGACCATATCGTAAGCTCCTTTGACCGATTTGCTAAGGCAGTGCCGGAAGATGGAAAAATAATTGCATATGATGCAAATCCTTTTGTCAGCAAAATTATCAAGGACATCCCTGGTGCCATCACCTATGGTTATAACGAAAGCTGCACCTATCATATTGCAGACGTGTCTTTTGACAGTGAAGGCATGCCTGTTTTTAATGTAAATTATCAGGGCGAAAATTTAGGTACAGTGAAGCTGAGAGTACCGGGTGAACACAATATTCTCAATGCGGTGGGGGCTTTTGCCTGCTGCCATCAGTTGGGGGTGGATTCAAAAATCATTATAGAAACTTTGGGCGCATTTAAGGGAACTCAAAGGCGCTTTGATATTGTTGGCACCACAGAAAATGGTGTTAAACTGGTAGACGATTATGCGCACCATCCGACGGAAATTAAGGCAACTTTGGCTGCGGCTCATAATATCCCGCACAATAAGCTGTGGTGCTTATTTCAGCCGCACACATATACGAGAACATTAGCTTTGTTCAATGATTTTGCTGCCTCCTTCGAAGAGGCGGATGTTTTGCTGCTTGCAGATATTTATGCGGCGAGAGAAAAGGATATCTATAAGATTTCATCTGAGGAACTTGCTGGAGAAATTAAGAAAGAACATCCTGACAAAAAGGTTTATTATATGAGCAGCTTTGAAGAAATTGCAAACTATGTAAAGAAGAATGCAGAAGCTGGAGATTTAGTTATCACCATGGGAGCAGGAGATATTTACAAGGTTGGCGATTTAATTATGGAGAGGTAAAGAGGAGTAAGATGACATATTTAGATTATAAAGAAAAGGAAGCCCTGCGCAAGCAGGTTGCTATTCGCCATCTGGAAAATGGGGTGGAGTTCGTCGATATCAACACTGCGTATATCGACGAAACGGTTACCATCGGTGCCGGCACCTTGATTGGTCCTTGCGTGACTTTGGAAGGGCAGACTTTTATCGGAGAGGGCTGCACCATTTATCAGAATACGAGAATTAAGGATTCTGTCATCTCTGACGGTGCGTCCGTGCAGAGTTCAGTGATTATGGAGAGTAAAGTGGGAAAAGGTACCAAAGTGGGACCTTTTGCCTATCTCAGACCGGGCTGCACCATTGGTGAAAACTGCAAGGTCGGAGATTTTGTGGAGGTCAAGAATTCGTCTCTTGGAGACGGTTCAAAAGCATCTCATCTGACTTACATAGGGGATTCAGACGTCGGAAGAGATGTGAATATAGGTTGCGGTGTGGTATTTGTCAACTATGACGGAACAAACAAGCATCGCTCAAACATTGGGGACGGAGCATTTATTGGCTGCAATACCAATCTGGTATCGCCGGTTTCTGTGGAAGACGGCGCATACATTGCTGCCGGAAGCACTATTACAGAAGATGTTCCGAAAGATTCTCTTGCAATTGCAAGGCAAAGACAGCGGAACATCGAAGGCTGGGCACGGGAAAAGGGATTATACAAAAAGAAATAATAAGTAACATGATTGGCAACAATCGAAGAAAGAAAGAGGTACAAAACATGAAAAACGGCGTTTTTTCGGATTTTAAAGTGTTTTCCGGAAATTCACACACGAAGCTGGCAGAAGAAATCGCATCTATTATGGGTAAGCCGCTGGGTAAAGCTACAGTAACAAAATTCAGTGATGGCGAGATTTCTGTCAATCTTTGGGAATCAGTCAGAGGAATCGATGTTTACATCGTGCAGTCAACTTGTGACCCGGTAAACGATAATCTGATGGAGCTGCTCATCATGATTGATGCCATGAAGAGAGCTTCTGCCGGAAGAATTAATGCGGTAATTCCGTATTATGGATACGCAAGACAGGACAGAAAAGCTAAGGCAAGAGATCCAATTACAGCAAAGCTTGTGGCAAATCTTCTGGTTGCAGCAGGTGCTGACAGAGTGGTTTCTATGGACTTACATGCAAATCAGATTCAGGGATATTTCGACATCCCAGTTGATCATCTGGTTGGCATGCCGATTCTGGCAAGATATTTTAAAGATAAAGCACTGGAAGATGTCTGTGTTGTATCGCCAGATCACGGCAGCGTAACTCGCGCAAGAAACATGGCGCAGTACTTAAATTGCCCGATTGCTATTGTAGATAAGAGAAGACCGGAGCCGAACAAGAGTGAGATTATGAACATTATCGGTAATATTGACGGCAAGAACTGCATTATTCTTGATGACATGATTGACACTGCAGGTACCATCTCCAATGCAGCAAATGCAATCAAGGAACTGGGAGCAAAGGCAGTTTATGCTTGTGCAACGCACCCGGTATTATCAGGACCTGCTGTTGAGAGACTGGAACAGTCCGTCATTGAAGAGCTGGTTCTCTTAAATACCATTCCAATGCCGGAAGAAAAGAAACTGGACAAGATGACTTTCTTGTCCGTTGCACCTCTTTTTGCAGAAGCCATGACGAGAATTTTCACCAATGGTTCTGTAAGTAAATTATTCGACTAATTTTCATGTAAAGGAATATAATTTGTTATGTATGTGATAGCAGGACTGGGAAATCCCGGAAAAAAATACGAAAACACCAGACATAATATGGGGTTTATTACCGTAGACCAGCTGGCAATAAAACATGACATAAAAGTAGATAAACTGAAATTTAAGGCGCTGGTCGGCGAAGGAAGAATCGCTGGCCAGAAGGTCCTTCTGGTAAAGCCACAGACCTATATGAATCTAAGTGGGGAGTCCATTCGCCAGGTCATGCACTTTTATAAGTTGGATCCCGAGAAACTCATTGTGATTTACGATGATATTGATATCGAATTGGGAGCCCTGCGCATTCGAAAATTCGGAAGTGCGGGTACTCACAATGGAATGAAATCAGTCGTCTATCAGCTGCAGTCTGACCGCTTTCCGAGAATCAGAATCGGAATCGGAAGCCAGAAAAAGGGAGACCTTGTGGATTTTGTAATTGGAGGATTTTCAAAGGAAGAAGTGCCAGTGCTGGAAGAGACGGTAACCAAGGCGGTCAGTGCAATTGAATGCATCTTAGCGGAAGATGTAGATATTGCTATGAACCGGTATAACACAAAAAAGGCAAGACCGAAGAAGGAAGAACATGAATAATAAGGGAATCATTAATATTTCAGGAATCTCTGAAAGCAGATGTGCACCTGTTATTTCCCATATACTGAAAGAAGAAGGACAGAGTCTGATTGTCACAGCCAGCAGCGCCCGTGCAGGGAGGCTGGCATCAGACCTTTCTTTTTTTTCGGAGAGGGAAATTTTGGTGCTGCCTGCGGAAGATCAGGTATTCTTGCGCTACGAGGCCAAGAATCACGACCAACTTATAGAACGACTCAAGATTTTAAAGGCGCTTAGGACAAAGGAAGATTGCATTGTCATAGCGCCTGTTTCTGCTGCCGTAAAAAAGATTACACCTCATAAAAATTTTGAATCTTCTTCCATGAAGGTTTCTTTGGGCGACGATCTTGACTTGGGCAAGGTAAAAGAATCTCTGGTGAAGCTGGGCTATGAACGTATGGAACTGGTGGATACCAAAGGGCAGTTTTCCTTAAGAGGTGGTATTTTAGATATTTTTACGCCGGACAGTGAACTACCGTACAGAATTGAGCTATTTGATACGGAAGTGGACTCCATTCGTAATTTTGATATTGAGACCCAGCGCTCTGTAGAAAATCTCCAGTTTGTGGAAATCTATCCGGCTGAGCATATGTTGGCGGATAAAGGGATTTTTGAAGAGGCAGCAAAGCTTTTGCATAGGGAATATACGGCGCAGGCAAAGCGGCTTTTGAAAAAGGGAGATGACTTTGAAGAGGCGGCGACCCACCTGGAAAAGCGCAGAGATGAGCTTTGTGAATATATTACCAATGTGTCTAATCTGCAGCTTCTGGAAAACTATCTTCACTATTTCTACGAAGAAACGGAATACCTTTGGGACTATATGGAAGGCGGCACGATTATCATAGATGATCCCGACAGAATTTGTGAATATTTGGATGCCAGAAGCACGGAAACGAAAGATGATTTTAAAATTTTCCTCGAGCGGGGGCAGGTGATTCCAAAGGACATGGAACTGCTTTCCGGCAGGGAAGACTTTTATAAAATTTACCAAAAAGAAAGTGTTTATGTGTTGACCCCATTCGCTAAGGCAATCAAGGGTGTGGAGCATCTTACGGCTGTTCACAGTGTGCAGAGCAGGCAGATGGTGGAGTTCGGCGGCAGAATGGAGCTTTTGGAAGCAGAGCTAAAGAATTATGCGAAGAAGCAGTATAAAATCGTCATTGCAGCATCCTCCAAAGAGAGAATCGGCAATCTGCGGGAATTTGCGCAGCGAATCGGACTCGACGAAAAAATCATCTTTGCTGAGGGAACTCTCAGCGCCGGAATGGATTTTCCGGAGGAAAAGATTTGTTATATCAGTGAAAATGATATCTTCTCCGGTCAAAATCTGCAGCGAAAGAAGCGAAAAAAGAAAAAGACTAAATCGGAACAGATTAAGTCCTTTGCAGACATGAGGAGCGGTGATTTTGTGGTTCACGAAAATCACGGAATCGGTAAATTCCTGGGTCTTGAGCAACTGAGCGTGCAGGGGGAGCAAAAGGATTACCTGAAGATCAAATATGCCGGAAACGACATGCTTTACGTGCCTGTTGAGCAGATGGATATGATTCAGAAATACATTGGCTCTGATGGTGCGTCGCCTAAGATAAATAAGCTGTCCGGCGGCGAGTGGAAGGCAACGAAGGCAAAGGCAAAAGCCGCCATCGCTGAAATGGCACAGGAGCTTCTAAAGCTTTACGCGCAGCGGAAAATGCAGAAAGGTCATGCTTTCTGCGAGGATACAGTTTGGCAGAAAGAGTTTGAAGAGGCATTTCCATATACTGAAACTGACGATCAGCTTCGTTCCATCGAGGAAATCAAAGAGGATATGGAGCGGCCTCAGGCCATGGATAGACTGCTCTGCGGTGATGTAGGCTTTGGAAAGACAGAGGTTGCAGCAAGAGCTTTGTTTAAGTGCATTGCAGATGGCAAGCAGGCGGCAGTACTGGTGCCTACCACCATTTTGGCAAATCAGCATTATTACACGCTAAAAGAGCGTTTTGAGCAGTTTCCACTCAAAGTAGAGATGTTATCTCGCTTCCGCTCGGAAAAGCAGCAGGAGCAGATTATTGACGCCCTTGGAAGGGGGCAGGTGGACCTTGTTATTGGTACCCACAGACTTCTTTCCAGTGATGTAAAATTTAAGGATTTAGGTCTTTTGGTTGTTGATGAAGAGCAGCGTTTTGGAGTGGCACATAAAGAGAAAATCAAACAGATGAAACAGAACATCGATGTTTTGACTCTTTCTGCAACGCCGATTCCAAGGACGCTCAACATGTCCCTGACGGGCATTAAAGACATGAGTGTCATTGAGGAGCCGCCGGAAGAGCGATATCCTGTACAGACTTATGTGCTTGAGCAGGAAGATTTCATGATTCGTGAAATCATCACGAGGGAACTTGATCGAGGCGGGCAGGTCTTTGTCGTGTACAACAGGGTGCGGGGCATTAACAAACTAGCGGACAATATCAGAAGCCTGGTGCCGGAGGCAAGAGTCTGCGTAGGTCATGGTCAGATGAACGAACATGCCTTAGAGGATGTTATGCTGAGCTTTATCAACGGCGAACACAATGTTATGGTGGCGACGACTATTATTGAGTCGGGAATCGACATTTCCAATGCTAACACCATGATTATCATAGACGCGGACAAATACGGGCTTTCTCAGCTTTATCAGCTGCGAGGACGCGTAGGCAGATCCAACCGCATGGCATATGCTTATCTGATGTATCAAAAGGACAAAGTTTTGACGGAGATTGCGGAAAAAAGGCTGAAAGCCATTAAGGAATTTACGGAATTTGGCGCAGGCTTTAAAGTAGCTATGCGTGATCTTGAAATTCGCGGCGCAGGAAATCTTCTTGGCAGCGAGCAGAGCGGTCATATGATGAACATCGGCTATGAGCTTTACTGCAAGCTGGTAGACGATGCAATCCGCGCTTTGCAGGGAGAGGTAGTAAACGACAACCAGGAAGAAATTTCCGTGGAGCTTGCGGTTACTGCCAATATTCCGACTTGGTATATTGAGAATGAAACTCTGAAATTGCAGATGTATAAAAAAATCGCCACTGTCAGAAATGAAAGTGACGAAGATGAAATTATCGATGAAATGATGGACCGCTTTGGCGATGTACCGCGGGAAACTTTGAATCTGATTCGCATTTCCAGGATCCGCAGCATGGCGGAGAATTTGGCTGTCTCCCGAATCTACGAGCAGCAGGGTAAGGTTATCGTGGCATTCGGCGAAAAGAATCCTCTAAACGGCTATGCCCTGATGAATGTGAGTGAAGCCTTCGGTATGAGAACATTTGTGCACGGCGGAGTAGAGCCTTACATCAGACTTACTGTAAAACCGACAGAAAAACTGAAGGATACGGTTAAGCTTTTGCAGATTTTGCAGGAACAGAAGAGTGTAAAGCCTGCCGGGGTGAAAGCTTAATGCAGTAAAAAGATACTGCGAAAGTTAGTAGCTGCGAGCAGAGGGCTGCAATCCAGATGCCGGAAAGATTCCAAAGCCTGGGCAGAATCAAGAGCAGTATTAGCAAAAAGATTGGCTCTGCATAGACCAGCATATAGGCGAATCGGTTTTGCTCAGTGGCGTAAAATGCCGATGTAGTAACTTTGACAAATGCCAGCGGGATAAAGCCTGCCAGAAAATAGGGCAGCGTTGCGGCAACTTCCGCACGCACTGCTGCAGAAGCGCCGAACAAAGAAGCGGCACTTCCGCGAACAAGAAACAACAGTACCATGCAGATGGCAGCAAGAACCAGTGCAGTTCCGTAAGCCATTTGCCTGGTACTTTTTACGTAGTCGTGCTTTTGTTCACCATAATATCTGCTGATAAGAGGCTGGCAGCCGTCGCCGACGCCTTGCAGAAGAAGCAGGATAATCATAGTGATGTAAGAAACTGCAGCATAACATGCCACTGCCATTTCCCCGCCGTAAATCATGGCAAATTTGTTCATGAGAATCAGGATGATGTTAGGTGAAAAAGTTAGACCAAAGGGGGACAGGGCAACGCCTACGATGGCGGCAGCTTGTTTTTTCAGTATTTTTAATGGCGGCAGTGAAAAGCCGATTTTGTTCTTGATTAGGTAGAACAGAGCCAGCAGCATGGTAACACCTTGTCCAGTCATTGTGGCAGCAGCAGCACCAACAAGCGACCATTCCAGTTGCCAGACGAAAAGCCAGTCCAGGACTATATTGGTTAAAAAGCCGCAAATCATGGCAGTCATGGCAAAGAGAGAGCCGCCTAGATTTCTGATTAGGGGAACAAAGCCAGTGCCGAAGATTTGGAAAGCGGCTCCAAGGACAATGACTTTCAGGTATGCTGTGCCCATGTTTAAGACCTCGCCTTCCGCACCAAAGAGAATCAGCAGAGGTTTTGAGGCGAAGATGAAGAGAGCCGCGGAAGCGAAGGAAGACGCAAGAAGCAGCAGGATTGTTACATGGAAGTAGCTATTCGGATTGTTTTGACTGTCTTGTTCACCTCCCAGATGTAGGGAGTACTGTACTGCGCCGCCCATGCCGATACCGGTGCCAAGAGCTTGCAGCAGGGCTGTAACTGGCCACGCAAAGTTGATGGCGGCAAGCCCCGCATCTCCTATGCTGTTTCCAATAAAAAAGCCGTCAACAATGGCGTAAACCCCTGATAAGGCAAAAGCCAGCACAGAGGGGATTACATAATAGAAAAAAACGGCATGTTTGCGCATGTTGTCGATTCTCCTTTAGAATAATATCGTGCTTTCAGTCTATCAAACGGGAAAGGTGTTTGTCAAGGCAGGGACATATTTTGAAACAGTAAATCTCCGTTCACTGGCAGTTTGTTTTTCCTGATACAATAAAGAGTGTGCAGCTAGATATGCACACTCTTTACTATTAGTCATATAATCTTTTCGCAATGAACTCAGCGCCGATTTCAGCAGCTTTCAGTTCTGCTTCGCCAAGGTCTTTATCTTCCGGCGCAAGGACTGTAATGGAGCCGATGGCATCACCTTGCGAGACGATAGGAACAATGAGTTTTCGTCCGCTTTGGAATCTATCTTTGGACTGAATGATGTGGTCCAGTTCTGCATCGATTTTGTCATTTGCAAATTGACGCTTCTGCTTGCCTGCAGCGGCAACAAAGCTGTCTGTGTCGGAAACGGCTACGGTGCTGCCTAAAATAGAAGAGGCGGTTTCAGCAAATTCTGCTGCGATTTGGCTCATATCACCAATTGGGGAATATTTCTTTAGAATAATTTCACCGCTTTCACCAGTATATATTTCTAAAGGGTCGCCTTCTCTGATTCTGAGGATTCTTCTGATTTCCTTAGGAACGACCACTCTTCCCAGGTCGTCGATTCGTCTTACAATTCCGGTTGCTTTCATGTAACTTATTCTCCTTTATTACAAATATTGTATCTCTAGTCTTTGCTTTGCTATGAAAAATATACCGGGCAATTTATAAAATCTTCATAATTTATCCGTTCAAACCCATTGGCATAAAAAGGGAATCATGTTACAATACCGGTATAACCTGATGGAGGAAAGAATATGCTTTTTAAAGAAATTACAATCTTGAATCAAAATTTTGAGATTGAACACGATATGTATGTCGGTACGAAGGATGACAGAATTATTTATATTGGCAAAGATACACCGATGGAAGATTTTGGAGAAATCTATAGCGGAAAGAACCGGCTGCTGATTCCGGGCTTTTATAATGCGCATGCCCATTCTCCTATGGCTCTCATGAGGGGCTATGGTGAAAATCTGGCGTTGATGGATTGGCTCAACACGCGGATTTTTCCTTTTGAGGACAGACTAAACAGCAATGCGGTGTATTGGGGCACGCTCCTTTGCATGGCAGAATCTTTGCGTTATGGTATTATATCTTCTTCTGATATGTATTATTTTATACCGGATATGGTAAAAGCTGTGGCAGATAGCGGCGCAAAAGCGAATATTTCCCGGGCAGTGGCAAATCCTATGGGTATGGATATTACAAAGCTTCCGTCCATGACAGAAGCCAGAGACGCAATCACACAGTTTAACGGTATAGAAAATGGCAGAATCATTATAGACGCCAGCATTCACGCAGAATATACAAGCAACGAAGAAACAGTAAGATGTGTAGCAGATTTGGCTAAGGAAATGGATGTGCGAATGCATGTACATTTGTCGGAAACAAAGTCAGAGCATGAAGAGTGCAAGGCGCGTCACGACGGCATGAGTCCGGCACAGTATTTCAACCAATGCGGCATATTTGATGTGCCGGCAATTGCAGCACACTGCGTGTGGTGTGAAGGAGAAGACTTCGATATTCTAAAAGAGAAAGGCGTGACTGTCGCGTCAAACCCAGTCAGCAATCTGAAACTTGCCAGCGGAATCTGCAACGTGACTGAAATGCTGAAGCGGGAAATCCCTGTGGCTTTGGGAACAGACAGCGTGGCAAGCAACAACAACCTAAGTTTCTTTGAGGAGATGAAGACTTTTGCAATTTTGGCAAAGGTAAGAGAGCAGAATCCGACTGTAATAACACCAAAGCAAGCGCTTGAAGCAGCGACTATAAATGGCGCACAGGCACAGGGAAGATATGACTGTGGAGCCATAAAAGAAGGAAACAAGGCGGATTTGCTGGTGCTTCGCACAGATGTGGCTAACATGCACCCGGTGCATAATATGCTGAATAACATCGTATATTCAGCCACCGATGGTGATATCGTCATGACGATGGCAGATGGAAAAGTACTCTATAAAGACGGAGAATATACTACCATCGATATAGAAAAGACAATCTTTGAAACAGAAGCTGCCACAGCAGCAATTTTAAAACAACTATAGAAAGCGAAAGGGATTATGTCAAACAAGGGAAATAAGTTTATCAAAGGCGCAGCAGTGCTTGGTATTGCAGGTGTTGTCATCAAATTGCTGGGAGCGGTTTTTAGAATTCCTCTAACCAACTGGATCGGTGCTGACGGCATGTCCTACTACGGATTTGCATATACCATTTACGGTGCGCTTTTAGTGTTGTCTACGGCGGGCATTCCGGTGGCAATTTCACGTATGGTATCGGAGCGAATTGCTGTAGGGGAATACAGAAATGCCCATAAGGTATTTAAGGTTGCCACATCTTTACTGTTTGGAATCGGTATCGTCTCTTTTGCAGCATGCTTTTTCGGAGGAGAAGCAATCACTAAAGCCCTTGGAAATCCAGATGCTGCGCTGGCGGTAAAAGCCATTTCTCCAGCGCTGCTCTTTGTGCCGATGTTTTCGGCATTCCGTGGATATTTTCAAGGGCGGCAGAATATGAATCCTACTGCCATCTCTGAAATAACGGAGCAGCTCATTCGTGTTATCGTGGGTCTGGCTCTCGCCTATAAGCTTTTGGATACAGGGCTGAAAGAAGCTGCGGCAGGCGCTTCTTTTGGAGCATCGGCAGGTTCTATCGCAGGTCTTGGCATTATCGTTGTTATCTACATGCTGAATCGCAGGGTCATTCACCGAAAAATCGACTTGAATAATAAACAGGTGGAGGAAACTGGCGTTATTCTGCGTAAAATCGTCGGAATTGCAATTCCAATTATAATCGGCAGTGAGATTATGCCGATTATGACTTTGATTGACACAGGCATTATTATGACTAGACTGCAGGCGACAGGATGGTCTTACGAAGAAGCAAAGACTCTTTATGGGCTTTTAAGTGGTTTTTGTAATTCGTTGATTGCATTTCCGCAGGTCTTTACGCAAGCTGTAGCAGTCAGCTTGGTTCCTGCTATTGCAGCAGCGTTCAAGGTTCATAACAGACAGGGCGTGCAGGAAAATATTCAGCTGGGGTACAGGACGACCATGATTATGGCGTTTCCTTGCGCATTTGGTATTTTTGCACTAGCAGAGCCAATTATGATTTTGCTGTATTCCGATCAAAAAGCCAGTGCAATCGCTGCAGTACCGACCCTGATGATTATGGCAATCAGTGTTATTTTCCTAGCGATTACGCAGACTTCTGTCGGCGTGCTGCAGTCTATCGGAAAGCAGATGTTGCCAGTGATTCATCTTGCTATAGGCTGTGTAGGAAAAGTCATTCTGACCTTTATTCTGGTCGGGATTCATGATATCAATATCAAAGGCGCTGCTGTGGGCACCATGTTTGCCTATGTGGTAGCGTTGGTCCTCAATAACAGATCAGTAAAGCAGTATACAGGCGTTAAATTTAACTACAATCTGACCTATATCCGCCCGTGTCTTGCTGCTATGCTTATGGGGGTATGTGCTTTTGCAGCATATCGCCTTGCAGCAGGATTTCTTGGAAATAGCATTGCGACGCTGTTTGCCATTATGGTAGGCGTCGTGGTGTATGTCATTTTAATCTTTACCCTGAAAGCTATTACTCTGGATGAAGTGGAAACAATGCCAGGCGGAACCAAACTTGTAAAAATTTTAAAGAGGTTTGTAAAATAATTATGAAAAAAGAGTATGAAGCACTGTATTTGACAAAAGATAATGAGGCGGACGCACTTTTGCGTCTTGTAGAAATCGTAAAGATTTTGCGAAAAGAATGTCCATGGGATAGGGAACAGACCCACGAAACGCTGACCAAATGTATGCTGGAAGAGGCTTATGAAGCCGTAGATGCCATTTTAGAAAAGGACACGGAGAATCTAAGGGAAGAACTGGGAGACGTACTTCTGCAGGTAGTTTTTCATAGCAATTTATCAGAAAACGAAGGACATTTTGATTTGAAAGATGTCATTAATGAGGAATGTGAGAAGATGATTCGCAGACATCCGCACATTTTTTTAGAAGATGATGCAAAAACTATTGACAAAGCCCTTGAAAAATGGGAGAATATGAAGAGCCGAGAGCATGAGGAACTTAGATATACCGATCGGCTGGTAAGAGTGCCTAAGGCATTACCTGCTTTGATTAGAAGTTCCAAGGTTCAGTGCAAGGCTGCCAAAGTTGGGTTTGATTGGCCCGATGCAGAAGGTCCCTTTGATAAAATTCAGGAAGAGCTTGCAGAATTGGTACAAGCTTACAGAGAGCGCGATGATGCGCATATCGCTGAAGAATATGGGGACTTGCTGTTTTCGATGGTCAATACTTCCAGATTTTTAAATATCGATCCCGAGGAATCTCTGAATCAGGCTACCGTTAAGTTTATCAAGCGCTTTGACTGTATGGAGAGGATTGCACGGAAGAGAGGATTGGATTTAGCAGATCTGAGCCTAGAAGAAATGGACAGACTTTGGCAAGAGGCAAAGAAAGAGTAAGTTCAATGCTTATCTATAATTTTAAGGAGGATTTTTAGAATGAATAAGGCTGAACTCGTTGCTGCAGTAGCAGAAAAGACAAATTTTACCAAGAAGGATGCAGAAGTTGCTATTAACGCATTCCTCGCAAGCGTAGAAGAGGCAATGGTTAAGGGAGATAAAGTACAGTTAATCGGATTCGGTACTTTTGAGACTAGAGAAAGAAAAGCTAGACAGGGAAGAAATCCTAGAAAACCGGAAGAAGTAATCGAAATTGCTGCTTCCAAGGCTCCTGTATTTAAAGCAGGTAAGGCTCTGAAAGACGCAGTAAACAAATAATAGAGCATTTACAGAGGACAACCCTGCGTTGTCCTTTTTTCTTTTTAAACTGGGATAGGAGGGAAACTCATGAGAATCGATAAATTTTTAAAGAACTCTCGCTTGATTAAGCGCAGAACTGTGGCAAAAGACGCTTGCGATCAGGAGCGTGTATCCGTGAACGGCAAAGTTGTGAAAGCTGGTGCAGAGGTAAAGGAGGGAGATGTGATTCACATTTCTTTCGGCAACAGCTCTCTTACAGCAAAAGTGCTGAAGCTGACAGAATCCTGCCGCAAAGAGGATGCTGCGGATATGTATGAAATCATAGAAGACTAAAGACAGGGTGAAACAGCGGTGGGTATGCTGTAAAAGCCCTGTCTTTTCCAGTGCATCTATTTTATTATAGAATATTGCGTAGATGAAGCCCTTCGTTTTCGTGAAGTACACGAAGCTGCTCTGTCAATGCCAGAAGTTCGCCGCTGCTGTTTGATACATCTTTTGCCTTGATATACATTAACGTTTTGGCAAACTCTTCGTCGGCGGTGTTGATGGGCTGTGTGTCGAGAAAATACAGCGCTTTGTTCTGGTATTCATGCCATATTTTGTATTGTTCTTTAAAGGTATCATAGGCTTCATCCCAGTTTTCGTTTTGGATAGCTGCCATAACTACATCTTCGCATTCAGTGATGATTCCATTCAGATTTTCATCGGAGTAGTGGTAGAAGATTCCCCAGCAGCCGATTAAAAGCGCCAGAGAGATAATTGAAGTGATTAGTGCTCTCATTTTAGTACACCTCGCCAGAAAAATTTTGTTTGTGTTGCGGCATAGGATAAACATGAAACATGCTTTTTCCATCATAGAAGGCGACAAAGACTTCGCTAATATCGGTAATACCTTTTGCCTGAAGCATGCAGAGCAGGGTATTGTAATCGGTATCAGTCTTTGCCATGTTTTCTTCATAAAGTATGCCGTCGCTAATCAGTACCAGCGGTAGTTTTTCCTGATCTGTCTTTGCGATAATAGAAAGTTCTCCGTTAGATTCCATAACGGCATATTCTACGTCTGAAATAGAAGGGCAGTTGCCCAGACGGAGCTGTTCAAACAGATCGTTGACGGTAATGCGAAGCCTTTGCATCTCTTTTACATTAATCATGCCTTTGTCAATAATGACACTGGGTCTGCCGTTGATGAAATTCTTAAATTTTTCGTTTTTGATAGAAATATAAGAAAGCAGTACCTGCAGGAAAAGCAGTGTAAAGATTGCCATAGCGCCGTTGATCAGAGAAGATGACGGCTCGTCGATAGGAATAGAGGCAAGTTCAGCGATCATAAACAGAACTACCATCTGAAAGGTCGACATCTTTGAAAGTTCGGATTTTCCCATGACTCGCAGGGTGAAAAGCACGACTAAGTATAAAATAAAGGTTCGAATACAAACGATAATCAAAAAATACACCTCCAAATAATTGATATTGCTATTGTGTACCGAGGCGTGATTTGCTATACTACTTAATACTATAAATTTAAAAAAAAGGAAGAAATAGTTTGAAAAAGACGACAAAATTTAAATTATTTTATACATTCGGCTATGCTGCTATGGGGGTTATCAATCCACTAATCGGGCAATATATGGCAAGCATTGGATTTAGCGGAACGCAAATCGGCACGGTGACTTCCATGGCAACAGCAATTGCTGTTTTTGCGTCCACTTTTTGGGGCAATCGATATGCCAACAGCCGCGATGGAAGAAAAGTAATTGCGCTGATATGCCTTTTAGCGGGTGCAATGGCTGTCTGTAATTCTTTTGTGACGATATTTCTGATTTTTATTGCGACCTATGGTCTGGAATATTTTTTCCAGGGACCAGTCATGGGACTGTGTGATGCGCTGGTATTGGAAGAGGATCAGGTGCATTTTTCGGCGATTCGGCTATGTGGCGCTGCTGGGTACGCAGCAGCAGTTTTTGCAGGGGGTAAAATCGGAGGAACATGGGGCCTTGAAAATATTTTTTATCTCAATGCGGTCGCTTTTGGACTGGCGGCATTTACCATTATGACTGTGCAGCGTGATGAGGACGCTGCTGCAAGCGCTGCCTGTAATGGAAAAAGAATCCGTTATAAGGAACTTCTGAAGGAAAAGCGGGCGCTGCAGCTGATTCTTTGTGGCATTTTCGTCATGGGCACTAATGTGGCAAACAATACTTATTTTAGCTTTCTTTTTACAGAAGGCGGCGGCAGCGTAGCAGGCGTAGGAACTGCTTTTCTTCTCATGGTAGGAAGTGAGGCGCCGTTTATGGCGCTGGCGCCAAAGCTTTGCGCAAAATTTTCAAGAGAGAAAACCATAGCCTTTGCTATGGTGCTGTCTGCAGTGCGTTTTGGGCTTTATGCACTGGGACCTTCTGATATATTTCTGCTAGCTACTTTTTTCTTGCAAGGCATGGTAAATGGGATTCTGCTGACTGAATACGTTAAGTATCTATCGGAGACAGTGGCTTTTCGCCTCATTGCGCTGACAGTAGCAGCCTTTTATGCAGTCAGTTCCAATGGCGGTACGATTTTGTGCAATTTCTTTGGAGGGGTAGCAATGGACTTCTTTGGCGCGACTGGCGTGTATGCACTGTTTAGTGGCATGAATGTGATAGGTGTTGTGCTTTATATTGCATTCGGGCTGCATAGCAAGAGGTGAGATATAGCAATTCGGCAAAGAGCGGAGATGTAAAATGGGATTTTTGCTGTTATATATGTGCTGACTTCAGATTGAATGTCGAAATGAATTTCTGCATTACAGAACTTTACCCTTTATTACATCAAAAAAAGGAAAACCAGCAGGTGCTGTTGGGTGATAAATGCAACCTGGATTAGTATCTAAGAAAAAATAGAGGATTTTTTGTAGAATCTTAAAAATATGTACATGCATACTGCTAGTTTTTGCGCAAATTTCTGCTTAAAGATAAGAAAATTTAGTTTGTAGTAATATCAAAAGATTGAACTTTGCATTTTTTTAATCGAATTTTGCTTTTTTCTGTAAAGTGAAATACGAAATGTCAGCAAAGATTTTGCTTGCAAACAAGCCGAAACAATGCTAAAATATTTGGGTACGTAAGTAAAACTTTATATCAGGCGTTGAAGGAACCAGTAGCCCGGCGTAATACCCTTACAGAGAGGTCATCGTTTGCTGAGAGATGATCGGTGAAGCTGCGATTTTGCGAATATCACTCCGGAGCCTGCGCACTAATGAGAGGCAGCCTTAAGGCGCATATGGATTTATGCAAGCGTCCGAGGTTTAGCAATTAGGGTGGTACCGCGGTTTAGAATTGAATCGTCCCTAATCGGAAATCATATTTTCGGTTGGGGATTTTTTTATTGTAGAATACCCCGAACTTGAAAAAACAGAAAGGAAGTAGAGATACATGTTCAAGAAATTATCGGATAAGCCTGTAGCACAGGTACAGAACGAACAGGTCGAGAAATGGAAGAAAGAAGATCTGCTGCACAAGTGTGTCAGCGCCAGAGAAGACGGCGAGAAGTTCGTATTCTTTGAAGGTCCTCCGACTGCAAATGGAAAGCCGGGCATTCACCATGTGATGGCAAGAACTTTGAAGGATTCTATCTGCCGTTATAAGACTATGCAAGGCTATCAGGTCAACAGAAAAGCAGGATGGGATACCCACGGTCTGCCGGTAGAAATCGAAGTCGAAAAGCAGCTGGGCATGAGCGGCAAACAGGACATCGAAAAATATGGTATCAAGGAATTTAACCAGAAGTGTAAAGAATCTGTTTTCACTTACACAGACATGTGGAGAGAGATGACAGAGAGAATGGGCTATCTGGTAGATTTAGATAATCCGTATATTACCCTCGACAACAACTATATTGAATCCGGCTGGTGGATTCTGAAAGAGTTTTTCAAGGCAGGACTGATTTACGAAGGTCACAAGATTCTGCCGTACTGCCCGAGATGCGGAACCGGTCTTGCTTCCCACGAAGTAGCCCAAGGCTATAAGGAAGTCAAGGTTAACACGCTGGTCTGCAAGTTCAAGCGTAAAGACGCCGAAAACGAATATTTCCTGGCATGGACCACAACCCCTTGGACACTGGCTTCCAATACTGTTCTGACCGTAGGTCCTGACATCGACTATATCAAAGCAAAGATGACAGAGGGCGATGAAGAGGGCAATATCTTCTATGTTGCAAAGGCGCTTGCGAACAAAGTGCTGGGCGAAGGCAAATACGAAGTTTTAGAAGAGATGAAAGGAAGCGCTCTTGAATATATCGAATATGAACAGCTGATGCCATTTGTAAAGCCGGAAGGCGGCAAGAAAGCATTCTTCCTAACCTGCATGGATTACGTTTCCGTAGAAGATGGTACAGGTATCGTGCATACTGCACCAGCATTTGGTGAAGACGACTATCAGTGCGGACGCAAATACAACCTGCCAATGCTGCAGCCTGTAGACGAACGAGGCTGCTATACAGAAACGCCATGGGCGGGACGCTTTGTTATGGAAGAAGGTCTTGATGTGGATATCATCAAGTATCTGGCAGGAGAGAACAAAATTTTCTCCAAGGAAAAGCTGGCGCACAACTATCCGCACTGCTGGCGCTGCGGTACACCGCTTGTTTACTATGCAAAACCAAGCTGGTATATCCAAATGAGCAAGCTGAAGGATCAGCTTGTTGCCAATAACAACACTGTAAACTGGTTCCCTGAATTTGTCGGCGAGAAGCGTTTTGGCAACTGGCTGGCAGATGTAAAGGACTGGGCAATTTCCCGTTCCAGATACTGGGGAACACCGATTCCGATTTGGAGATGTGAATGCGGTCATTTGGAATGTATCGGAAGCCGCGAAGAACTGGTAGAAAAAGCTATCGAGGATATCGATACGTCTATCGAGCTGCACAGACCGTATGTGGATGACGTGCACATCACGTGCCCGCACTGCGGCAAGCCGATGAGCAGAGTTCCGGAGGTTATGGACTGCTGGTTCGATTCCGGCGCTATGCCGTTTGCACAGTGGCACTATCCGTTTGAAAACAAAGAAATATTTGAGGAAAAGCTATTCCCGGCAGACTTTATCTGTGAGGGAATCGACCAGACCAGAGGCTGGTTCTATTCCCTGATGGCAATTTCCACCTTTATCATGGGCAGGGCGCCGTATAGAAATGTACTGGTAAACGACCTGATTTTGGATAAAGAAGGAAAGAAGATGAGTAAGTCCAGAGGAAACACCGTTTCTCCGTTTGAGCTCTTCGACAAATACGGCGCAGATGCGACCAGATGGTATCTGCTTTCTGTATCACCGGCGTGGACACCGACCAAGTTTGACGAGGACGGACTCATCGATGTTGTCAGCAAGTTCTTCGGCACTTTGAAAAACGTATACAATTTCTTCGTACTGTATTCCAATCAGGACGATGTGGATGCTGCGGCATTGACAGTAGATTATGACAAGAGACCTGAACTGGACAGATGGATTCTTTCCAAATATAATCAGCTGGTAAAAGATGTAACAGAATATATGGACAGCTACGACCATATGAAGACTGTTCGTGCAATTACAGACTTTGTTGCTGAGGACTTGTCCAACTGGTACATCAGACGCGCAAGAAGAAGATTCTATGCGGAGGAAATGACTGAAGACAAGAAGAGCGTATATGCGACTACTTACGAAGTGCTGGTAGGCACAGCTAAGCTAATTGCACCGATTGCACCGTTCCTGTCTGACGAAATCTATACCAATCTGACCGGTGAGGAAACTGTTCATGTGGCATACTTCCCGAAGGCAAACGAAAGCCTCATCGACAAAAAGGTAGAGGAGAGAATGGATCTTGTCAGAACCTTAGTTACTCTGGGCAGAGGAACCAGAGAAAAGGAAAGAATCAAGGTAAGACAGCCGCTTTCTGAAATTCTGGTAGATGGTAAGTATCAGGCGGTAATCGAGGACTTGACGCCGCTGATTATGGAAGAACTCAATGTCAAGGAAGTTGTCTTTGCAGAGGAGCTTGACCAGTATATGAACTTCTCCTTAAAGCCGAACTTCAAGGTGGCAGGACCGGTTCTAGGTAAGAATATCAAAGCCTTTGGCGCGGCTCTTGCAAAGGAAAACGCTGCTGATGTGGTAGCTCGTCTGGAAGCAGGCGCTATGACGCTGAACTTAGACGGTGAAGAAGTTGAAATAAAGAAGGACTTCGTAGATGTCCGCATCAATGCTAAAGAAGGTTTTGCGGTAGCTATGGAAAACAACGTGTTCACCATTCTTGACACGACCGTGACACCTGAGCTTGCTGCGGAAGGTCTTGCAAGAGAGCTGGTTTCCAAGGTACAGCAGATGCGTAAAGCAAACGACTACGAGATGATGGATAACATCAAGATTTTCGTGGAAGCAGACGCAGATGTGAAAGCTGCAGTAGATACTTTCGGCGACTATATCAAGAAGGAAACTCTGGCAACTTCCATTGAAGAGGCTTCCGGACTGGAAACCTATGACCTCAATGGACATAAGACCGGTATCGGAGTGGAAAGAGTATAACCAAATGTGAGATAAAAGGACTTTGCATGGATTTCATGTAAAGTCCTTTTTCATAGTTTTTTTCGTAAAGAAAGCCTTATAAATGAAAAATTTAAATAAAATTTACATATATTACTGTAATTTTATGTAAAAAATGACCACTTATCCGAAAAAATGACCAGTTTTCCGAAAGTTATTGTATTTTGACAGCGAAAATGGTAGGCTTTAGTCAAGGGGGAGGGATTAGACTCTTAATCATATTGCATCGGGAGATATCAGAGGTTCGACATCTGATATCTTCCACTATCCAAAGAAAAATGAATTTTGAAGACAATTTCCAAAAGTATTTTTAAATCTTCACTTCTTTTAACTTTAATAAAATAATCAGGAGAGACATAATGTCGGATATCAGTATTACATTACTGCTTTGCCTAGGTGGACAATTTTGGCTAGTACGGGGTGCCTGGCGTGGTTTTAAAAGAAAATATTGGGAAGAACCGTTGCAAAAGTATGTGGATTATTTAGGCGTTTTTATCGGTATTCCTCTGTTTGTAATTACTGTACTGGGATTTTTGAAATCCATATGCTGTTAGACAGGCGGTAAAAAAATATTCAAGAAATCAAAAGCTGTTAGATATGTGGGTCTTAGTGGAGAATCAATCAAGATGGCATAAAAAAGTGGAGGCAGATTTGTCATGAACAGAAACAGAAAAGCCATCAGAATTACAGTTTTGATATTTGCAGTTATCATTACTGCGGTAGTGATAATCTATTTCGTATCTCAAGCTCCGCAGTATGAAAGAGATGATCCGCTTCATGGATCCTATCTGGTAGAAAATGAAGAACAAGCAGAAATCATCCATCCAGCGAATTTTGTGATTTCGCTTACAGGAAATGGCGCGCCGTCTGAACTGCAGCAAGAAGCACAGGAGAACGGCGTCGATTTTTCAGAACTGTGGCTGTACTGTGCAAAAGAAAACAGAATTTTTCAGGCAGAAAAAGAAGGGGAGAAGCTTTTCATATACGAAAATGATGAAAAGATCGGAACTTTAACTTATTCTTGCAAAAGATTTTTATGGATTCAATATGACGAATCTTATGTGATGAATTGGCGAGGTACAAACCTTGACTTAGTTAAGATAATGCAGGTTCCTACTTTTGTGGGCTGATTCTGTTTATGACAACAGTATTAATGAGGAGAATAACAATTCGTTTCCTGTAAATTTATGTAAAATTTGACCGCTTTCCCGAAAAAACGCCCACTTTCCCGAAAGCTCTTGTATTTTGACAGTGAAGGTGGTAGGCTTTAGTCAAGGGAAGGGATTAGACCCTTAATCATATTGCATCGGGAGATATCAGAGACTCGATTTCTGATATCTTCCACTATCCAAAGCAGAGTGCATCAGAAAGATAATTTCTATAAGTATTCTTAAGAGGCTAGCAGGGGTTTAAACAAAGGCTTAAAATTCCTTTTAACAAGAGGAGGCATAAGTAAGAGGATTGGAATGAGCAGAGAAACAAAAAATATTACCAAAGAGCTTAGTGCTTTGTGAAAATATCGAAAGGATGATATTTCTTATATATAAAGAAAGAGCTTTTAAGAAATATATCGTGATTGGAGCCACAGCACATATTTTAAGAAAAATCCTATATTTAAAATAAATTATATAATATAATTATGCAAAGAATGATTGCTCCAATGAGCATACAAAAAACTATTTCTGGGAATAAAACCCATAAAATTTTAGGAGAAGCTTATGGTCTTGCGAGCTTTGCTACACTGGGAACCGGTGAATATAAAGTCGATTTATCTTATAGTGTTGTAGTTAAGAACGGAAAAATTTCCAGTGTTTCTACACCAAAACTGAGTTTCCCTATGATGTCTGGGGGACTAAGTTATGACAATATTTCGATTAACAAAGTTCCGGAAACACATAAGGTAAGCGTTACTGCACGATACGATATTGTGAAAAAAGCGAACCTTGGAATGATAAACATTAAAGCAGAAACGGATACTGAAGTTTTTGGAGTTGCAGCATTACTTTCATAAATTAGTTGCAAAGATTGCCATGTGCCATAATAAAATGGCACATGGCAAAAATGAAAGGGAAAAGAAAATGAAAAAACTGATTTATGTATTTCCTATCATTCTGGTTTTCGGATTCATTGTTTACGACATTTGCATGTTAGTCAGTGATTTGAGGCTTTCGCCCGAAAATGGTTATTTTTCGCAAGAAAAATGGATGCAAATGTTTCACACACGAATTCTGGTTGTTGCGATTGGTCGATATGTGCGGCAGGCTGCAGTTTTGATTGCATGCATAGGAAGTTTATTCTTGGCATGGAAAGGGATTTATCGAGAGGTATCATTGAAAAAAACCTATAAAAATTTTGGAATGTCTATAGGTGTAATTGTCTTACTTGCGGGTATTTGCTCTGCTATTGATGGAGAATATGGTAATTTTGTGTATCCTATACCGCAATGTGTATTATGGATTTTGATTGTTTTGTTCCTTTGTTCTCGCGTTAATGAGGTTATAAACTTGCAAAAAAAATGAGGCAAAGGCAAACAAAAAGCAGATGCAGAAAGAAATAAATATTATCATCTGCAGAGATAGATATAAAGTATGGAATTGTGTTTAAAGTGTCTTATAAGCAAGAGGCGGGGAAAAAGACTGCAAATATTTCTGTATCATTCTTATTAACTTATAGGTTATTTTTGAATACAGATAGAACCGCTTCCATAAAAACCGGTACTGCGACAATTTCGCATAATTTGAATTTGAACTAAAGAACTGAAAGGCAAAGGAGCTATTCGTGGAAAAGAGCAAAACTTTCATTAGCATATTTTTAGTAATATTGATAATCTCGATTGCAGTATATGAAAAACATGTGGATAATGAGCGTTCGGAATATAATTTCCAGGCGAGTGCATCTGAAGAGTGCTTTGCTACTTTCTGTGAGTCCGCATTAGGGGTTTTCGATGAGAAATCAACCACTTTTTCTGACTTACAAAGTAGTTATACCGCTCTCATGTCAAGTATGAAGGTATGGGCGCGAAATCATTATGCCCATTGGCAGGATAAGAATTTGCCTTATGACATAACGTATGGTGAAGAAGAGGGCGACGACCCTTTAATGGATGTGTATTTTGCAATTCCGGAGTTGTATAGCGATATTGTCAATGCTTGCTATTTGAAAGAGCCGGAATATGAAATTACCTTGACAAAAAAGCAGGTTGAAGAACGAGTCGCAGAACTTCGCAGTCAGATGGAAATTCACTGTGTGCCATTTTCATAAAATTTCCGTCATAAAGGATTTGACGTAGGATTAAGTATAAAGGTTAAAATTTTGTTCCGAGCCAAAATTTATTTTGGCTCGGAATATAGTAAAAAAATTAGGAAGTGAATTTATACCTGTTTTAGGTAATGTATCTTGGATAGTATCAGGATTTGCTACAATTGCAGATGTAATGGGATATAAATATACACAGGTTACAGTAACTTATGAAGTGTGGGCATATTACAAGCATCAAGGCGGTAGATGGGTTGAAGGAAGACAATATAAAGGACAGACAATAAAACTGAGATGTATTAAATAAAAGGATAATGATATGGAAAAATAAATATTACATTATTACTATGTATAATAACTCAGTGCATGCTTTTAAGTAGCATGATTTATAGGTATAAGAACAAGAGTTGGAGCAGTAGTTTTGGAAAGTATATTGATTACTTTTGGTTTATTGTGGGGACACCGCTTTTAATTGTAAGTACCGCTGCGTTCTTTCATCTCATTTGAATTGGGGTTTACGAGAAACCTAATTATAATATAATTGGAGTCGCATCCTTTGTCAGTGGGACAGGGTATTCCTGTCTGACTGATGCAGCAAAATTAGGGAGCAAGGCTGGTGGAGTAGGCTTTGTCTTTGGACGGACATCAGCTGTTTCTTGGGTGCAGCATTTACGGGTGTAAAGCAGGAAAAAAGTGAAATTGGATTTTAAATAAAACATTTAAGTTATAAAAATCACTTGTTTTTTATAGGATAATCATTTATACTATAATAAAAGGGAGTGGATTAGAAGTCATCATTAATTACATATTGCACTGGGAAAGGACAGAATGCAGTTTGCCTGTAGTCTGTCTTTTCTCTTTCGGAGGCAAAAGGCGTGTCAAAACGGACTGACAAACCGCCGCACAATCCGTATTTTTCTATTGACAGAAAAGGAGCAACGGGATAAGATATGAGTATTACAAAAAAGGCAAGACACAGACAGGAGGTACGGGATGGTAGATCTGCGGAGTTTAGAATTGCATGAGATGGAAGCACTGATGCTGCGTCTGGGACAGCCGAAATTTCGGGCAAAACAGATTTTCCAGTGGATTTACAAAGGCATTTCTGATTTTGACGCCATGAAAAATATACCCAAAATCCTGCGAGAACTTTTGGCACAGCATTGCAGCATCGGCACGGTGCAGCCACTAGAGATACAGAAGTCAAAGAAGGATGGCACTCGGAAATATTTGTTTCAGCTGCCTGATGGCAATACCATTGAAAGCGTATTTATGCAGTATAAATATGGAAACTCTATCTGTGTATCCTCCCAGGCTGGCTGCAGGATGGGATGCAAGTTCTGCGCATCCACGAGAAACGGTCTTTCCAGAAATTTAACGCCGGGAGAAATGGTATCGCAGCTTTTAGAAGCGGAACGGGATACCGGAGAAAAAATTGGTCATATTGTAGTGATGGGTACAGGGGAGCCTTTCGATAATTACGAAAACGTAGCGGCATTCCTGCGCATTGTCAATGACCAGAATGGACTGAACATCGGCATGCGCAATATCACGGTGTCCACCTGTGGATTGGTGCCAGTCATGGAACAGTTTGCAGCAGATTTTCCCCAGGTAAATTTGGCGATTTCTCTGCACGGCACTACCGATGCGATTCGAGGTTCTATGATGCCGATTAATCACCGTTATCCGTTGGAGATGCTGCTGGCTGCCAGCAAGGCTTATACAGAAAAGACCGGCAGACGCATTACCTTTGAGTATACGCTGGTCAATGGGGTCAATGACAGAGATGAAGATGCGGAAAGACTTTGCAGACTGCTTCACGGCATGCTTTGCCATGTAAATCTGATTCCACTGAACCGGGTGGAAGGCGCCGGATTTGATACCGTCAGCAGAAAACGCGCTGCGGAGTTTCAGGAAATTTTGGAACACAGGGGAATTGCGGCGACGGTGCGCAGAGAACTGGGGGCTGATATTGACGCGGCGTGTGGTCAGCTGCGCCTTGGAAAGCAGCAATAGAAACAGGGATTCGACAGACGCAGAGATCGTCTACATGATGCGGGAAGACAGCGCAGAAGGCGAAAACTTCTGTGTGACAGAGATTTTTTAAACGAAAAAAATCGGGCGTGATTGGAAATACTCTGATATTTTACGATTTGCCCAAAAAATTCCAAACGAACTTCCAAAATTCGACTTTAGTGTATGAACCCTTGTGGTATATTATTACTAACATCATATCATCATCAATCAAAGAGGAGATTAGACTATGGATTTAACGAAAGAAATGCAATCTGTTATGGAGCCTTTAGCAAAGGATATTTCTGCTTTATGTCAGATTAACAGCGTAGAGGGAGAAGCAAAACCGGGTATGCCTTTTGGCGAGGGTCCTGCCAGGGCATTGCAGGCAGCATTGGAATTAGGCGAAAAGATGGGATTCCGCACGGAGAACTTTGATAACTATGTCGGTCATATCGAAATGGGTGAAGGCGAAGAAATGGTTGGAATTCTGGGACATGTAGACGTAGTGCCTGCCGGTGACGGCTGGGATTTTGACCCGTGGGGTGGTGAAATTGCAGACGGTAAAATTTTTGGCAGGGGGACGCTGGATGACAAAGGTCCGCTGGTGACCTGCCTGTATGCGATGCAGCTTCTCAAAGACGCGGGGATTCCGCTGAAACGGAGAATTCGCGTGATTTTGGGCACCAACGAAGAAACCAACTGGGCATGCATGGATTATTATCTGCATCAGGTAAAACCGGAACTGCCGACTGTAGCATTTTCCCCTGACGCGGAATTTCCGCTGACCTATGCGGAAATGGGCATGCTGCAGTATACGCTGACCAGACCGGTAACAGAGCATCTTCGCATCCAAGGCGGCGGCGCATTTAATTCTGTGCCTTCTTCTGCGGAAATCGTGCTGCCTGCAGCACTGGAAGACGCACTGAAAGCAGCCATTGCAGAAAGTGAGAATCCGGCAATGTTTGCGTATGAAATGGAAAACGGCGAATTAAAACTGACTGCAAAAGGCGTTGGCGCACATGCTGCCCATCTGGAGGAAGGGGTCAATGCAGTCAGCTACCTGATGGAACTGCTTTCCAGAATGCCGATTAGCGGTGAACTGAAAGAGGTCGTCACATTCTATCAGCAGCACTTCGGTACCTGTCTGTTCGGTGAAAAGATGGGGATTGCAGAAGAAGACGAAGACGGCGGCAGACTGACTTTGAACATCGGAAAGGTGTTCGTAAAAGATGGTATGCTGACGTTCTGGTGTGACAGTAGAATCCCTGTCAGAACGCCGGTACAGAAAATCGAAGAAAAAGTACAGGAAAAGCTGCAGGGAACCGGTTATACTTTTGCAGTCGCATCGAAAGAAAATTCTCTATATGTGCCGAAAGACTCTAAACTGGTTTCTACCCTGATGGAAGCTTACCGAACAGTAACCGGCGACAGAGAAAGTCAGCCGATGTATTCCGGTGGTGCGACGTATTCTAGAACCATCGACAATTGTGTTGCGTTTGGCTGCTTATTGCCTGACCAGATTAATACCATGCACCAGGCGAACGAATGTCTCGAATTGAAGCATTTGGAAATCTGGCTGCAGATTATGGTAGAGGCAATTTACCAGCTTGCAAAATAAATAATATGAAAAATTTAAGAAGCGAGGTATTATCATGAAAAAATTCAAAATGCCGCCTGCACTTATCATCGTCATGATGTTTTTGTTTATTGTAGGCATTTTAACCTGGTTTGTGCCTACCTCTGTTGTAGTGAGTGATGAGGCGGGAAACAGCGAGATTATCTATAATGCAGCCTTTGACGATGAAGGTAATATCATAGAAAATGCAGGAACTGACCCTGTTGGTTTCTGGGACTTCTTCCTGGCTCCAATTAAAGGCTTTGCCAATGCTGCTGATGTGGCAATGGCAATTCTGGTGTCCGGCGGTTTACTGGCTGTGCTCAATAAGAGCGGCGCTATGGATGCAGGTATCGGCGTACTGATTAGAAAGTTTAAGGGAAATACCCTGATTGCAATTCTGATGATTGTATTTGCACTGATGGGAACTATATATGGTTCCTGGGAAGAACTTCCGGCATTTGCAATTGTAATTATTCCATTGTTTATTAGAGCTGGCTATGATGCTTTGACTGGTATTCAGGTTATTCTGATTGGTGCTGTCTGCGGTAATATGGCTGACGTTGTAAATCCATATGCGGTCGGTGCTGCAGTTGCGGCAATCGGCAATGATGAGCTATCTTTAGGCTCTGGTATCCTGCTTCGTCTGGTGCTTCTGGTTGTACTGCTGGCAATCGGTATCTTCTCTGTTACCCGCTATGCAAGTATGGTAAAGAAAGACCCGAACAAATCAGCTCTTTCAGGAATTGAAGGTGTGAATACCCAAATTACTTCTGAAAGCAGCGATGCGCAGGCTTCAGAAGAAACGGTTATGACAGGACGTCAGAAAGCATCTTTAGTTGCATTTGGCATTGTAATTTTAGCTTGTGTGCTCGGATATGTTCCTTGGGACTCCATTCCTGTGGGAAATCAAACTATGTTTGAATATGTGAATATTTTACAGACTAAGTTGAGTGGAACTTTCCTGGGTAATTTGGTAGGCACAGATAACTTTACACCATTCGGCTGGTGGTACTTTGATGAATTTTCTGTAGCATGGCTTCTTGGTGCTGTAGCTATTGGATTGATTAATAGAATGAATCTTCACGACTGGGTAAGCACTTTTATTGAGGGCTGCAAGGATCTTATGGGCGTTGTTCTGGTACTTTCTGCAGCAAGAGGTATTTCCATTTTCATGGGTTCCAAAGAATCCGGCATGAGTATTACTTTTATTCACTGGATTCAGAGCGTCCTGTCCGGCGTGCCTCTTTGGGCATTTGCTATCGCGGCAGTGCTGGTATATGTTTGCATTGCACTGCACTGTTCCTGCAGTCTACAAGCGGTGTTTCCGGCATCACTATGCCAATCTTTGGTGCGTTGGCATTTGCGCTGTTTGCAGGCACAACGGCGGGTTCTACCGGTGGTCAGGTTATCCTGATGTCTGCATTTACCTGCGGTGTAAACTTTGTATGCAGTTGGTATCCTGAAGCAACTAATATGGGTATTATCGAAATGGCTGGTGTTCCATACAACGTATTCCTGAAACAGCAGCTGAAAATTTCCGGGCCGCTTCTGATTGCAGCAGCGATTATTATTTCTGCTGCGCCTTACATCGGACTGGTATAATCAATTACAAATGGAGTCTGTCCATGAGAACTTCCTCTGGTGCAGGCTCTGTTTTTTCCTGTATTTTGACGTGTTTTTCGTTAAAAAAAACATTGAATGTACTGCGCTGGTAGTGTATAATAACACTAATAACAAAAGAACGGGAGGACAATAATAATGGTTAAATTATTAATTGGACATAAAGGAACAGGCAAGACGAAGCAGATGATTGATCTTGCTAACGAACAGATTGAGAACAGCAACGGAAGCATTATCTTTATCAATAAGAATTCAAGATTAATGTACGATTTGAAATATAGAATCAGAGTTGTATGCATGGAAGAATATGAGCATATTACTAACTGTGACGAGTACATAGGTTTCATCTATGGAATCATCAGCTCTGACCACGATATCGAGACTATTTTCATCGATAGCATTCTGAAGCATGCAGACTTCTCCCTGGGAGATATTCCTGAGTTCTTAACCAGACTGAAGAACATTTCCAAGAATTACGGCATGAACTTTGTAGTGAGCCTCAGTGCCGAAAAGGAAGAGATGATCGGCGTAGACTTCTCAGAATACGAGATTCTTAACTAATTTCTCAAAGAAAGGGCGGTTATCCGCCCTTATTTTTTTCATGGGGGTATGAAATGCAGTTGACATTGACTGACGTCAAGAAAACTTTTGAACGAAGAAAGCCTGCTGCTATTGGCGATCATCGATATTTCTCAGTGCTGGTTCCTTTTGTAGAAAAAGATGGACAGCTTTACATCCTTTACGAGGTGCGAGCAAAGAACATGGCATCACAGCCTGGTGAGATTTGTTTCCCCGGCGGGCACGTGGAAGATGGAGAAGATTCAAAGGACTGTGCGCTTCGGGAAACCTTTGAGGAAATCGGCATTCCCAAGGACAAGGTCACGCTTATTGGACCGGGAAACATACTTTACGGTTATGCCAACTACACGCTGTATACTTATTTAGGCGTTGTGCAGTATGCAGATTATCTATGTGCAAAACTGCAGAAGGATGAGGTGGAAGAAATTTTTTTGGTTCGCGTATCGGACCTTGAACGCATTCAGCCTAAGGTTTTTTCCGAGAAGGTTTATACTGCCATCGACGAGGATTTTCCTTATGAGCAGATAGGCATAGGCAGAGATTACTCATGGCGTGTAGGGCGCTGGGATATTCCAATCTATGATATTGACGGCAGAGTAATCTGGGGGTTGACTGCCAGAATTACAGGAGATATTATTGAAACAGTGAGGACGGAGTATGTTTTTACCAGTTACGAAAAAAGAGATAGAGGATAGAGGCTGGAGCCAGGTAGACTTTGTTCTGGTCAGCGGAGATGCTTATGTGGATCATCATTCGTTTGGAACTGCAATCATCGGTCGTCTTTTAGAAAGTCATGGGTATAAGGTGGCGATTTTGCCTCAGCCGGATTATAAAAGCGCTGAGGATTTTAGGCGTTTCGGAAGACCTCGTCTGGGATTTTTAATCAACGGCGGTGTTGTAGATTCTATGGTGAACAATTATTCTGTCTTTAAGCAAAAACGGAAGGTCGATGAGTATTCGCCGGGCGGTATTAGCGGTAACAGACCTGACCGGGCTGTGATTGTTTACAGCAATAGGGCAAGAGAGGCCTACAAAGATGTGCCGGTCATCATCGGTGGCATCGAAGCCAGTCTGCGCCGCCTGGGACATTACGATTATTGGAGCGACAAAGTTCGCAGGTCTATCTTGCTGGATGCAAAGGCAGATCTTTTGATTTACGGCATGGGCGAGCGTGCCGTAGTTGCGATTGCAGAAGCGCTGGAAGCGGGGATTGATGTCAAAGATATTACATGGATCGAGGGCACCTGTTATAAGGCGAAATCCTTTGAGCAGGATGAAGATACGGCGGTACTTCCTTCCTATGAGGAAATCACGGGATCAAAGGAAGCTTACTGCAGGAGCTTTTCCATGGCTTACAGAAACAACGATGATATCAATGGAAAGCGACTTGTCGAGAAGTATGCGGATTCTCTGTATGTGATACAGAACAAACCGCAACCGCCTCTTAGCAGACAGGAACTCGACGATGTATACGAACTGCCTTACGAAAATGAAATTCATCCTATCTATGAAGCGGCAGGCGGGATTCCCGCTTTTTCCGAGATTAAGTTCAGTCTGGTTTCGGCAAGAGGATGCTTTGGCGGCTGCAGTTTCTGTGCGCTTACGTATCATCAGGGCAGACAGGTAAGAAGCAGGAGTAAGGAATCCCTTGTAGCGGAAGCAAGGGCACTGACGCAAAAGCCAGACTTTAAGGGATATATTCACGATGTGGGCGGACCCACGGCCAATTTCCGATATCCGGCGTGCAAGAAGCAGCTGGAATATGGCGTATGCAAGGACAAGGACTGCTTGTATCCGAGACCTTGCAAAAATATGGAAGTAGATCATAAAGAGTATCTAGCGGTGCTGCGAGAAATTCGCCAAATTCCTGGCGTTAAGAAAGTCTTCATCCGTTCCGGAATCCGTTATGACTATGTGATGGCAGATAAGGACGATGCTTTCTTGCGGGAGTTGTGCAAATATCATGTCAGCGGCACGCTGAAGGTAGCGCCGGAGCATATCACAGAAAGAGTGCTTTACCATATGAGAAAACCGGCAAAAGAGGTTTTTATCGCTTTTGCGGACAAGTACCGGAGAATCAATCAGCAGCTGGGTCTAAAGCAGTATCTGATTCCTTATTTGATCAGTTCTCATCCAGGAAGTACCCTTGATGATGCGGTGGAACTGGCGCTGTTTTTAAAGGAATACGGGTTTGTACCGGATCAGGTGCAGGACTTTTATCCGACGCCTGCGACTTTGGCAACCTGCATGTATTATACAGAGATGGATCCTTTTACGATGGAGCCTGTCTACATTGCAAAGGATTTAGAAGAGAAGAAAATGCAGCGGGCGCTGATTCATTATCATAAACCGGAGAATAGAGGCATAGTAATGAAAGCACTGAAAAAAGCCGGACGGGAAGATCTGGTCGGTGTGCTTTTGGGAGGCAGAGGCAGAAAATATGAGTCTGATCAAAGAGTTCACAAAGATCATAGCAGAAGGCGAAAAGGCGTATCAAAAGGCAGAAGATAAGCCGCTTGTTTTGACTGAGGAGGTTTGCGGAAGCCATAGTGATATGGAAAGCCTTATCTGCTGTGGGGATAATATGACTGTGATGAAATCCCTTCTTCTGCAGAAGGAGATGGCAGGTAAAGTGCAGATGATCTATATCGATCCTCCTTTTTATTCCAAGTCAAATTATGATGCTGTGATAAAAGCGGGCGATGAAAACATCAAGTATCATGCTTACGATGACAAGTGGGAGCAGGGGATTTCTGCTTATTTGAAAATGTTGACGGCAAGACTTTATTTGATGCGGGATCTTCTGGCAGATACAGGGCTTTTGTGGCTGCATCTTGATTGGCATGTAGTGCATTATGCCAAGATTCTTATGGATGAGATCTTCGGAGAAAAGAATTTTGTCAATGAGATTATTTGGAACTACAAGTCGGGAGGCACCAGTAAAAAGCATTTTTCTAGGAAGCACGATACGATTTTAGTTTATGCAAAGAGCCGTAGATATCAATTTTATCCATTGCAGGAAAAGTCTTATAACAGAGGCTACAAACCATATCGTTTTAAAGGTGTCAGAGAGTATGAAGATGATCTAGGGTGGTATACTATGGTCAACATGAAAGACGTCTGGAACATTGACATGGTAGGAAGGACGTCCAAAGAGAGGACTGGTTATGCGACCCAAAAACCGGAACAGCTGATTCAGCGAATGATTGAAAGCTGCACTCGTGAGGGTGATTTGTGTGCGGATTTTTTCTGCGGCAGCGGGACACTTCCGTCAGTGGCAGAAAAGATGGGCAGACGTTTTATCGGTTGTGATCTGGGATCTTTAGCGTGCGAAAGTACGATCCATCGTCTTATAGAGCAAGAGGCGTCTTTTCAGGTTTACCGTCTTGCAGGAAATGCTTCCGCTAAAGGATCAAATATGGCTGTACAGCTAAATTTGAAGAGGGAGTTTCTTCCCGATGATAAGGTGCGGCAGTGCATCAGTTTGATTTCATTAAAGGAACGGAAGCTAAGTGGTGTCGTAGAAGACAAGGCGCGGGCAAATCTTGAAAAGATATTGGCAGAGGATTCGCTGCAAATGGTTGATAGTTGGAGCGTGGACTTTGCTTATAATCCAGATGACGGCGTGCACAGACCCCAGGCAGTTTTTGTCAGAGAAAAGGGGCGTTTGGAGACGACCTGCGAACAAATTACCGCACTGGGAAGTCATATTAGTGTTAAAGTCGTAGATATTTTGGGCAATACTACTTTCGAGAGGTTTTTATATGAAGGAAACAGTAAAAGAAAAACTGATTAATTTTATATTTCTCCTGATTGCATGTGCAGTCGGCGCTTTTGCAACAACAGCTGTGATGATTCCAAATGGACTGACCAGCGGAGGTCTGACAGGTCTTGTGCGGATTCTGCAAAATTATGTAGACATCAATTTTTCGCTGGCGTACTATGCGGGCGCATTTCTGATTCTGATTGTAGTGCTGGTGACCTTGGGTCTTCAGGAGGCAAAGAAGGTTCTTGCAGTAACTATTTTGTATCCTGCTGTGATGTTTGTCATGGAGCTTTTTGATTTTCAATTGTTGGAAGAAAAAGATGTGATTTTAGCGGCGATTTTTTGCGGCGTATTTTCCGGCGTCTGCAATGGTATTGTCTTTTGGCGAGGCTATGCTTTTTGCGGTACAGAATCCATCGCTACAATTTTGAAGAAAAAACTGATGCCGCAAGTGGATTTAAGTAAAATCCTTCTAGCACTGGACGCTGCAATTATTATAATTTCTGCTTTTATTTTTGGACGCAATATTGCGCTTTATGCACTGGTAACTCAGTTCATTGCCTCCAAGATGGTGGACTTTATCATGTACGGCTTTGAAACAAAAATTGTACAGGTGAATATTCTTACTACAAAGCCGGATGAGACGATTGCTTTTGTGATGCGGGATTTGAACCGGGGCGTGTCCAGCAGAACTGCGGTGGGAGAATTTACCGGTCAGTCCAAAAAAGAACTGGTGGTTTTATGTTCACCGCGGGAAAGCATGATTTTGAAACGTTTTTTGGCATCGGTGGATCCGGCTGCGTTTGTAACAGTGCTTCATGTGGACACTGTTTGGGGCAGCGGAAAAGGCTTTACAGAGATTAATAAGGACTAGGAAAGAAGTCCACGAGAAACGAATGAACGTGTTATTATTTTTCATAGCTGATAAACATAAAATAGACAGTGTTATCTGCATTGAATAAATTTAGTTTTGATTTTTATAGAAATATATGGTATACTATTTATACTATGCGCCAGTAGCTCAGGGGATAGAGTAGCACACTCCGAATGTGAAGGCCGCAGGTTCGATTCCTGTCTGGCGCACCAATGAAAAACCCTTGAAATGATTGGAATTTCAATGCACTTCAGGGGTTTTTGATTGCTCTTATTTAAACGTGATTTTTTGTAAATTTGTCGTTTTATGCCCTTTTATTCCCTTTGTGTGTTGCACCCAGTGTTGCACCCTGAAACGCTAAAACGATTGAATTTTCTTGGCTGCAGAGATTAGCATGTGACAATCTGTATGCGTATAGATATTCGCAGTCATTGTGATGTCAGAATGCCCCATTAAATACTGGGCTGTTCGAATATCGATATCTACTTTCTGCAGGTCGGTACAGAAGGTGTGCCGCAAATAATAAGGGATAAAATCGTCAGCCAGTGGGAGAGGCGGAATCAGTTCATTTCGGTACACTTCGCAGCCCATGTATATATTCATATCCCGTTTAAGATGGTGAAAGCAGCGTTTGTATGAACTGGTTGTGTGGGCATTTCCTGCCTGATTAGGCGCAATAGGAGCGTTTTTAGGCGTGTTTTTTATTCGGTTGTACAACGGAGACGGAATCGGTACTAAACGGTCTGCATTGAGTGTTTTCGTGCCTCTAATGTGCAGCACGTTATATCCGTCTTGGTTAAGAATATCCGCACCTATCGTCTTGATGGCTTCACCGGGTCTGCAGCCACAGTAATACATCAAAAGAAATACCAGAAATCTATCATCTTCGGTGACATGCAGAAAGGCTTTGCGCTCTTCGTCAGTGATAGACCTTCCGGTTGTTTTAGTTCCATTTGGTTCATTAAGATATTCCGCAGGGTTTATGGATATAAGCTGATTTTCTTTTGCCCTGGCAAAAATGAAATTTAAGAATTGCCGAGTCTGTTTAATTTGGTACTTGGACTTGCCAGCCTGCTTGTTGAGCACGTCTTGGCAGTTAATAGGTTTTACTTTAGAAAGTTTCATGCTGCCGATATGGTCGGTTATACAGCATCTCACAAGCGCCTCGTACTTTGCGTAGGTATTTTCTTTTACCCCGGTCTTATATGTTCTGAGACAGATTTCAGCCCAATCTTTCACAGTCATGCTGCTATCGACAACGACTTTGCCGTCCTCTAAGTCGCGTAGTTTATGAATCTTCTTTTCAATGAGCTCTTCCATAGAGTCAGCCCTGACATAGTAACGCTTTCCATCGAAGGTCAAAGAGGTTGTGTATTTGTACTTTTTTGCCATGTTAAACCTCCATTTTGGGTGCAAAAATGACTCTAAATTTGATTTTAGAGTCGGATATGATATATGATGATTCTCGTGCACTACAACGAGATTATAGTGCTATTTTTCTTTTGCAAGTCTCTTCTCTTCGGATTTTAAACGGCGTTCTATTTTCTTTATATCTTCACTAGCGGGAAGCGTCTCGGGCTTGATACCTCTTTCGTTTAGCATTTTTCGCACACTTTGATTGTTTTGGATATGCTCGTTTGTGATTGGCGACTCCCCATATAAATCTTTTTCTTCTACATTCAAATTTGTCATTTCTGTTGCAAGATTTTTAGCAGCAATAGTTACAGCAGGAAGGCTGTCCGCCAAAGGTCCGGTTTTTATACCGTATTTAGACTTCATATCCTGAGTGGTATGTCCTCCAAAGAGTGCATAATCGCCTTTAGACCTGATTCTTCCGAACCCATTACTATCCACTCCTCTTTGAAAAATATTTTGTGATAGTCTTTTTTCAGAAGTTCGAAGCTGGTTCCTTAATTGTAAACGATTTAATTCTTCAAGACGCTGTTCGATGATTTCTGCTTTACGCGTTTGAACGGCAAAATAACTTTGGGCAAAAGCAATTTCATCTTTACGGGGGTCGCCGTTTTGAGCGATAAGATAACAGGCATAACGCGTAAGCATAACGTCTCTAATTGGTATATCTGCGACACCGCCGCTTACCATTTTACTGACGTCGATAAAATGGTCATTTTCAATGCTTTCAGACGTAATACAAGCGATCTTAGCCTTCTCAATGACCTTTTCAAAGTTCTGCCAGTTTGAATAACCTAATACTGATTGAAGATCTCTAGCGTACCAAAATTCAATACCGTCTTGGACGTGTGCGATATCATCAAATGTTAATTTTAATTTTTCTATAGTTTGTTTATCCATTATTATCCCTCTTTTTTATCCGAAAAATACCATTAAATTTTGATTATTAGGGGCTGTGGTGATACAATATGATTGCTTAAGTCGAGTTGTATCACGCAGCCCGATAATAATTTATGACTGGCTGATGCTTCAGCCTACGAACGTCTCCTGTTGCCGCAGGGGGCGTTTTCTGTCTCAACAATTTCCAATTTCTATAGTTATCCCATGTGAATCATATAGGATAGTAACGTCGTCATCTAAATAGTTGCGTGAAAAAAAGTAAAGAAACGTACCGTCAACTAGAGTCATTCCGTGGTAATCAAAGCCATACTCTTGGAGCAAATCACTATATAAATCAATGATTTCAGTAGCTTCATACCCTGCCTTAATAATTGATCCTCCCCGGTAAATAAAACCTATGCAATATTCGTCCATGTAATAATCTTCTAGGCCTATATTGAATGCTTTCCCGAAATCAGGAATTCCAAAAAAACCATAATAGCAATCTGTGTTTAGTTTTATTTTATTGTATTTTACAGAGCTAAAATTCCCTTTAGCCCCTGACTTGTTTTTTGCGATTACTTTGTAATAGTATTTTACATTATATCGCACAGCGTAATCATTGTAGTACATTTTGCTAGTAGTAGCTATTTTTTTATATTTGCCTCCGGAAACCTTTCGATATACCAAATACTTAGAAGCATTTTTACATTTTTTCCATGAAACTTTGATGTAATCATTATTTACAGGCTTTACGGTAATAATAGGTTTTGACGGCTTTGATTTAGATGCCATTGCTGACATTTCTACTCCACGAGTCGAAGTTAATTCTGTGTCAGCAAAAGAATAGACGGGTACTGACATTATCAGTGATAGGGTAAGGATAATGCAACAAGATTTTTTTAATAGTTTTTTCATTAGGGGTTCCTCCTTTATTTATCTTTTTATTCTACCAACATACAGAACAAGCGGTATAACCTTCTGACTGGGCGTCTGAAAGTGATACTTCATGACAACTTTCTCTTAAATATTGGCAGCCATATTGGTGATATTTCGAGCCTGTATCAGTTACATATACTGTATTTTCTGCATAATCGCTGGACGACTCATAATCATTATCTGTCCATTGGTCATTAGCCGACTGTATACTTGCTCTATTACTCTGACCGTCATCATAACCATCGTTGTAACCAACTGTATAGCCGTCATTATACTGCTTTTGCGAATCGGTAGAATTAATTCTATTGACTCCAAGAGCAATATTGGCGATTAAGGACAGGGATAAAATCGTGGCAAGGGTTTTTACTATTCGGGATTGCTTAAGGTTGATTTCCTTTTCATGAAGTTTTTGCACTTCAATCCATTCAGAGGGATGATTCTCTAATAGTCGTGTTTTTTGTTTTAATTCGTTTTCGATTTTGTGAATTTTCCCCTTAAAGAAAGCATGTTCTCCAAATGTGAATAGTAGCAAGAAAACAAAAGCTATTGGCAAAATGTAGATAAGGACAAAAATCAAAATATCAGAGAACATTTGCTGCTCCTTTCTTTTGTTTTAATTTCAATTCCATTAGTTTGACGTGCTGCATATAAATTTTTGCAATCTATTTCAGTCAATAGTTTCTTTTAACTTTTTCTTGTTTCCTTGCGAACTATGACTGCGATTACAATCGTAAGAATCGTTAATCCTATTGATTTTCTGCTGAATTGAAATGACGGATCATTTAAATTTTCTACTAGCTTAATATCAAAAATCCCTAAATCAATATCAATCCAGTCGGTATATTTAGGATTATAGTCATCCTCAGTAATCGCATCATATTTTTTATCATTTATGACAATCCAATTAATAGTATAGCGACCATCAACTTTTTCTAATTGACACAAATATTCTCCTTTATAAGGACAATCACCGATATCTGAAGTATCGAGTTGGGCGCTATAAATTTCTTTGTAACTTGCCCTTTCGAAATGCGAATTATAATCTGTTGAGCCAAACCAAAGAACTCCTAAGTATGCAATCCAGGACAAAATAATAGTACTGTATATAATTTTTGTGAGTAAATGTTTCATATTAATCTTTTAAAATTTCGCTCTCAACTCAACAACTTTTCCAATAATACTAACTGGTTTACTGGTAATTTCATCTTCACTGAATCTAAGTGGAGCGTATAGCGGATTGGAGGCGACAAGTGCGATTCCACCGCCTTCATATTTAACCAGTTTCTTAATAGTAGCTTCGTCTCCATTGACTAAGGCTATAACGATATCACCAGTTTCTGCGTCAGATTGCTGCCTTACGATAACAACATCGCCTTCGGAGAACTTTGGCTCCATAGAATCCCCTTTGACCTGTAGCCCAAAATAATCGCCATTGGTAGCCATCTCAGGCGTGATCTCTTCGTAGTCCAAAATTTCTTCTACTGCATCAATCGGCAGTCCGGCTTGTACTCGACCGAGGACAGGAATTTGGATGCCTTTGAGAGTTTTTTTCTCAAGGAACTCATAGTCGTCTTCCTCTTCCCAGCCCATAATGTAGGCAGGAGTTGTGTTAAGTGCCGATGCGATTGCAACAATTTTATTTTGACGAAGTTCTCTGCCATCTTTTTCGATTTTATTTATAGATGAACGTGATTTGTAACCGAGTTTTAAAGCGAGCTCTTCTTGCGACATCTTGAGCGCTTCTCGGCGAACTCTAATTCTTTCTCCAATTGTCACTAAATATTACCTCCGTACATGGTTTCAATTTATTATAACTTTTTGTTCAAAAAAATTCAACATAAATTTCAAAAAAGTGTTGACAAATTTCGAACCGCGTGATAAATTATTTGTAGACAATATGCCAACAAAGGAGGTGGACAAGGTGACAAATACGTCAATGCTGAATGATTACATTTTAAAATCAGGAATAAAAAAGAAGAAAATTGCTGAAACGCTTGGAATTTCATATACGAGTCTTAGGAAGAAGATGAATAATGCCGTCGATTTTAGGGCAGATGAAGTTCTAAAAATGTGTAAGTTATTGGGTATCAATAACTCTGCAACGCGTGATGCGATTTTTTTTAATGAAAATGTAGGCAAATAGCCAACAAACCCAGAAAGGAGGATTACATGAAACTCATCGAAAAATGGGAAACAGGCAGCATACATGAGCTGAACGAACAGGAAACTGTTGTAGAGCTTCTTGCATCACTAAGAGATGGTCTTAAGAATTGCGGAATCTGCGACCGCAGAATTGTACATGACGATGAAGCGTATTGGGAGTTCTGGCGACAGCAGTATGTTGACGCACTGACTGCCGCCGTGTTGGAGCTAAAGAAGCAAATTTCTGAGGATACTTGGACTTTTCTGCTCAGTGAGCGTCAGTTTAAGGACTTTCGCTAAACACTGATTGCAGGAATTGGAGCCGTTCGCATTTTCGCAACCTTGCCACGGCTTCCATGTCACAGGACCATCAGGGAAATCCTCTTGATAATATTGCAGTTCGACTTTGCAATTTGAATATCCAAGAGGACAGCTTATATCAGCTCGAAAAGGATATGCCTTATTGGGCATGATATCACCTCCGCCTTGATTATACCACTATTGGCGGGGAGGGACAAAGAAGAAAGGAGACAATATGGAAAAACAACAAATGAAACGAGATTTGGAGCGATTTTGTGACGGTGTGTTTATCACTCGACAAAAGCTTGCAGAAAGTATGGGTATATCGAACCCCAGACATGTTGACAGATTTTTAGAAGGACTGGAACGGATAGACGGAAAGTACTATTTGATTTCGGAAGTTGTAGCGAATTTGAAAGAGAGGTGCGCAGTATGAAAAAGTACAGAATCAGAAAGTTTAGTCCTATTTGGTGGACAGGCTGGAGCCTGGCATGGGCGGCAGGAATCGCAGGCGTGTGGATTTGCCTTTGTGGTTGGGCGGCAATCCCGGTTTGAAAGTCAATTCCGGTGGTGAGAGATTACTGGCCGCAGCAGATTGTAAAGATGGACATGCCCGAACAGACAAAAGGAAGTTATGTGCCATCGGTGCAGGAAATGATAATCCTAGCGTGTGATTGGTACGGAATTGAACCGGATATTCCATTAGCTATCGCCAGACTGGAGACGGGTAATTTCACAAGTCGGGCGTTTGCGGAATGTAATAATGTCGGCGGTATGAGCATCGACGAGGAGCCCATTACATATGACAGCCTCGAAGATGGCGTTGACGCATTCGTAGGAAATCTGGCCAGGAATTATTTTGGCAAAGGATTCGATGACGTAGAGAAAATTAGCAAGAAGTATTGCCCGGTCAACGCGGAGGCATGGGCGGAAGCAGTGCAGGAATTGATAAGGGAGAAGTTATTATGAAAATAGTTAATGTAGGGCAACTGGAAGTCAATATGTGTGTGGAAGAATTGGAGCTTCTGGTAGAGCTATGGCATATCGCCATTAATGAGACGCACGCATACAGCAGAGACGGTCTCCCAAAGGGGCTGGAGGAAATTCATGCAAGATTTAGAGGAGCAGCAGATTCGAGAAGTGCGGAGCCAGTCTATGCAATTATCGGAGACCTAGTTGTATATGCGAGGTTATTGCTTTTGTCAAAGTTGTTGAAGAAATCTGATGATGCAATATACATCTTAAATGACTTACAGGATCTTTTGACTGAGATAAGATTCAAACTGATAACGCAAAGAGGTGCATCATGTTAGACCAAAAAATGATGAGCGAGGAGAACGAGTTATGAGCTTGTTAGAAAGAATGACAATTAATGAACTAAAAAATGCCATTTGGATGGATAAAAACGGGATGTGCCCTATGGGAGGGTTCCCTAGAGAATGGTATGAGGATGAACTCGAAAAACGCACAGGAAGTCGAAAAGGATATCACGAGGAGGAAGAAGCATGATAATCCAAAAAATAAAGACCGACTGCGGAGCAGCCGACCTAAAAACACAAAATTATGATAACACAAAGTACAGGCTTTTGTCAATTTTGAAAAGAGCCAACCGACCTGTAACTCGGCAGGAACTTGTGGACATGCTGGATACAAGCGATAGAGCGGTTCGTAGGTGTGTAGCGGAACTCATTGAAGAAGGGTATAGAATCGGCTCAACCTCACACAGAGCCGGATACTCTTTAAACGATGTTGAGGCCTGCAAAGCATCAGCGAGGGAATGTCGTGCAAAAGCAATGAAAGAATTGCGAAAAGCTAAGATACTGGAAGGATATGACCCTAACCAGATATCTATGGAAGAGGTGATGTAATGCTTTGGTGTGAAAACTGCAAAAAAGCGGTAGAACCGCAAGAAATGGTTACATACGAC
>NZ_CALPCF010000022.1:0-41857 GCF_943192965.1 Senimuribacter intestinalis | reverse complement strand
CCTACAACGATGGTCTGCCGCCAGCAAAAGTTATGTAAATGCCACATTGCTATTACAACTTTGCTTGACCAGAACAATAGTCTCAAGATTTTTTTGGATATCCGGCGTTCACCCCATGAAAAATGCCATCTTCTAAGCGTTTTTTTGTATACATGGCGTCAGCCATCCGCCAAACGCCATATTGGGATTCATTTTCTAAAAAACTGGCGCGCGCCTGCCGCCTGGTACTTACTTTTTTGATATTTTGTTGTAGGGTGCTAAATTTTTTCCGACTATCTGTCTGCATTCTGTTCTGCCGCCGCCATTTTTTCTTAAAAAGCTTTTGTATCTGGCACTTTCTCATAGGTCCGCGCCATGTATACAGAGATCAAGCTCAAAATTGGCGCGGGCAAATCACCGGCATATCTTATTTTTCGGTCTGCTAAGCTTACTCCCATACCCAAACCTGACTGACTGACTGCTTCAAGCCAGTTCGCTGACCTAAAGCCGAAAAAAGCTGTCTCGTTTTATTTGAGACAGCCCCGTCATATATATCAGCAGAAATAACTAAGCCAAGCTTTTGCCAAGAGCTCTGCAATCAGCCTCCGCATCTGCATCTGGCGCTTCATTGCAAATTACACAAGAGCACGCAATGACAGCTTCATCTTCAATACAGCGATCTTCCCAGCTGCGCATCCATTCTCCATCGCCCCATCCGTATGAGCCAAACAGTGCAATCTTCTTTCCTGCAAGCTTCTTCTCGCACCGTTCAAACATCGGTAAAAATTCGCTGTCTTCCAGTTCCTCTGCTCCCATAGACGGGCAGCCGAAGGCGACAGCCTCATACTGATCCATCAAATCTGCAGAAAACTTTGATGCACGATAAAGCGTTGCATCTGCGCCAGCTTCTACTGCTCCGGCAACAACCTGCTCTGCCATCTTTTCAGTATTTCCTGTTCCACTCCAATATACGACTGCAATCTTACTCATGTTTTATACCTCTTTTCTTTCATTTTATATATTTACACAGCCACAGTGAGCTGCAGCAAAGACTTGCCTTCATAAAAAAGCCGTTTATAGACCATTTTACATTTATCAAACTTTGCAAACAGTTTCACAGCCTCGCACTCGTTGCAGTAAACCTTCCAGCAGCCACTGCATTTACTGTTTCTGCCTGCATTTTCTATAAAACCGACCACATCACCCAGCGGATAACCTAAAAACAATCCAATCTCATGAGGAAAGTCTCCTTCTTCTATGAATCTTTGGCGCAGCTTTGCAATGGCGCTGCTCGGCGTAAATGCCTCATATCCCTGCTCCCGCAAAAATTCTGCTGCTCCAGGGCGGTTAAGGTCTTCCTGCAGTTTTTTCTCACGATAGACATAGATCAGTGCGCTATGATCAAACTTTCGAAGAATTGCAACAGAAACGCCTTTCAACGATAACTCACTATTTAAAGTTCTAATGTAACCGTATAATGCCTGTTCCGATTCAAATCTATAGTTAAATAAATTTGCTGTTTTTAGTGATGCCAGCGTTGGTGAGCAGTGCTCGATCAAATAGTTCTCCATTTTCCGTTCTCCTGTATCAACTCCTGTTGTTCTTCGTCATTGGTTAGTTTCAACTAACCCATCTCTAAAAATAAAACCGCCTCTCGTTTCTCTCGGCGTTAGTTAGTTAGTATAGTTAGTTCTGACTAACTATACTACAATTTTCACCCCCTGTCAATAGAAAAATTCATTTCACTATTACTGCTCTTCTGTATGGCAAATTTGCAATTCAGCTTTTTTTAGTCTATGCTGCCGAATTTTTTCTTCTATGTTTGAAATTTCCTCTGAACAATCCGTAACTTGTACCTTGTCATACAATTTGAACATCAAATTAATTTCCAATCCCTTATCTCCCATAGAAATAGAAATATCATCTGCAGAAGATATAATTGCAACAAAATCTGACAAACCCATATCATTATCCAATATAAGTTCGTCACCTATATAAGTCAGAGTCCCAATAAATTCTTGCTCGTCAACATTTAATATGATATGCCCGCCTTGTATCCACGCAATTTCATAAAGTAACGGGTATAATACTTCTGTAAGCACTCGATATCGCTCGTTATTTCTTTTTTTCAGAAATTGCGATTCTTTTGCTTCTAATAATGTTGCCAACAACTGAAATTCTTCTTTTCCATAGTCCGTCATTGAAATTTTTTCCATTTGTTTTAATCCCAGCGTTCTTTGCCGATGTTGCGTTAGAAAATCTGCTTCTTTTCTCATAATATTCTCCTATTACAATTTGACTTTTCACTATCCTGTGCACAAATTACTGCAATTCAATACCGTATTGACGTTGTTATGAGTTTATAAGAATCTTAAAAAGAATTATACCACATTTAAGCCCGATAAAAAACAATTTTTACTAGATATTTCAAAATAAATTCAACATTTCAGCCCGATAACAAGGCTTATAAAAAAGTTATTCTATATCACAGGGAGGTACGAATATGAATGTAAGTTTTATCGGTGAACGCATAACGGAGTTACGTCTAAAAAAGAACGTCTCTGAATATCAAATGTCCTATGATTTAGGACACAACAAAAATTACATCAGAGCAATCACTTCCGGTCGCTCATTGCCATCAGTAACAGGATTATTTAATATCATCGAATACTTCGGACTAACGCCATCAGAGTTTTTTGACAATGAACGACCGCAAATGATTAGAAAAGCGATGGAATATATGGAACAACTTGATGAAGAAGACATGGTAATACTGCTGAATATCATGCAGCTAATTTGCCAAAAAAGAAAACAATCTGACTAAAGATCATTTTGGTAGTTTAAATCTCCTTATTCCATATATAAAACACAAAAATAGAGAATTATTACCGGCTTATTTACAAAAAAGCCACATTTCAGCCCGATATCATATTTTTTAAAAAAGTTATCATAATGAAAATGGAGGTGGCAGTAATGAAAGCAAAATATATTGGTGAACGCATCACAGAATTGAGACTAAAAATGAAGGTCTCTGAATATCAAATGTCTTACGACCTTGGGCATAATAAAAACTATATTAGAGCAATTACATCTGGCAGATCGTTACCGTCAGTAACAGGTTTGTTTGATATTATTGATTACTTTGGTTTAACACCATCAGAATTTTTTGATACTGACTACTGGAATGATATGTCCGAGGATATATAATCATAATAACACTTTATAGTAAGATAGCACTTTGCGCAAAAACCTTAAAACCTCTGAAAAATTAAGGCATTTAAGGTTTTTTTGTAGTACTTCTGATGTTCTGACCTTAAAAATAAAAAGCCCGCACATGGCAGGGTGAATTGACTATTGCATAATCTTTTCATTCGTGGTATATTGGTGTCAAGAGGAAACCGGAAAAAACGGTTACCAAAGTTTTACGACTTAGCCGCTACATTTTGATCGATGGGAGCGGCTATTTTTTTATGTAAGCAATGATTAGTGATACTACTATTCCTAAGACTGTAAATACAACCATTAAGATTTCATAATCCGTCATTGTAACACCCCCTCTCTGAGGGGTAACCGCTTTAAACCTTCGTCCTCTTGACTATATGTATTATACTACACCCCGTTCCTGCGGACAAGGCACTTTATTTTGCATTACTTTCCGGCAACCCCGCTGCTGTTAAACTGCTAGAAGATGCAAATTATAGAAGACAGCGACATACAAGTATCGAAGTTAATTAAAGCCCCCTATCACCAGACAGCTCTTAAAGCAAACATTTCACAAATGTTAGCACGCAATCCCCCTCAAAAGTCTTTATCTTGACATCAAAACTAAAATTTGAATATAATGGTCGTTCGTTTTCCAAAAGAGTAAAGGCAAAAAGAAGAAAGCCGAAACCCCAGATAATTCAAGGTTTTCAGCTTTTCTAGTGGTACCCCCGGCGGGAATCGAACCCACAACTATGCTTTAGGAGAGCACTGTTATATCCATTTAACTACGGAGGCGTATTCAGTTTAAAGAAGTGTCCTTAACGAACACTTTTTTATCATACCACTTTTTTGACAGAAATTCAATGTCTTTTCAAAGTTCTACAAAGTTAATGTTATTTTATGGAAGATTGCACGCTTTCACAAAAAGATTTCAAACTCTGCAAAAACAGATCTCTTTTTTCGTAAGAAAGACAGATTTGGTAATCAGTCTATGTAAGATTGAAAACTGGAATAAATACACAGGAAAAATTTTATTGTAAAATCCGCTCAGTTTGACTTAATCCCCCTTAAATTTACAGGCATAGTCATTTTTATTTTGCTGATTTCACCATCGTTTTCTCTTTACTTGTAATTTAGGGGTTGATAATTATTTGACAATGTAGTAGAATAGAGGAAGGATTTGTTAAAAACTAGACAAACTTTAACAGACGAAATAACGATGCCATGCTGAGTCACCGTGCCTGTGCACCGAAAAGTTTGCTGGTCATTGAATTAGGACGTTTTTATATAAGGGAGGAACATTATGTACAAAGTATCTTCACTTGCAGAAGAATACCAGAAGAAACTAATTACTGCGGACGAAGCAGCCGCAATGGTTCATAATAACACTCGTATCCACTATGGAACAGGCTGCGGTGTTGTCAATGATATCGACGAAGCTCTTGCAAGGCGCGCAGATGAACTAAAGGGCATTGAAGTGCTCAGCACGGTAGCCCTCAGAAAAGAACCATTTAAGCTTTATCAGGCAACTTCTTCCAACGAACAGGTAAGATTTGCCTCAGCCCATTTCAGCGCATTTGACAGACAAATGAACAAAGAAGGGCGATGCTGGTACATCCCAATGCTGTTCAATGAACTGCCGTACTACTGGGTCAACAATGAAAACGACATTGACATCGCATTCTTCCAAGTTGCGCCAATGGACAGCCACGGTAACTTCAATCTGGGACCGCAGGTTGCTGACATGTGGGGCGTTATTAAAAGTGCAAAGAAAATCATCGTAGAAGTCAACCAGAACATGCCAATCGCTCACGGTCATCAGACACAGCTAAACCTTTACGGAATCGACCATATCGTGGAAGGGTCCAATGCACCTTTGGCAGAACTTGGAACAAAGCCCGCTTCAGACATCGACAAACAGATTGCCGCCCACGTAGTGGAACTGATCAACAGCCACAGCACCCTGCAGCTGGGCATCGGCAGTCTTCCAAACTGTATCGGTCAGATGCTGGCAGACTCCGATGTAAGAAATATCAACGCTCACACTGAAATGTTTGTGGACGCTTATGTGGACTTATTTGACGCAGGAAAATTAACTGGAAATAAGCCGGTAGATAAAGGCAAAGCCCTTTATACCTTTGCAGGCGGCACAAAAAAATTATATGATTTCATCGACAATAACCCGATTTGCTGCAGTGCGCCGGTAAACTACGTAAATAATGTTAACGTTATTTCCAGCATCGACAATTTCATCTCCGTCAACAGCTGCATCCAGGTTGACCTTTACGGACAGGTATGTTCCGAGTCTGCAGGTCATCAGCAAATTAGCGGCACAGGCGGACAGGTGGACTTCGTAATGGGCGCATTCCTGTCAAAAGGAGGAAAGAGTTTCATCTGCACACCGTCGACCAGAACACTGAAAGACGGAAGCAAAGAATCACTGATCTCCCCAATTTTGACGCCAGGTGCAATTGTCACCACTCCGAGAACTGCAACCAACTATATCGTAACCGAGTACGGCGCTGCTAACTTGAAAGGAAAATCTACTTGGGAAAGAGCCGAAATGTTAATCAACATCTCCCACCCTGACTTCAGAGAAGACCTTATCAAAGCAGCTGAAAAGAACGGTATATGGAAAAATACAAGCAAGTGTACATTCTAATCCAAATATATCTCAATCTTAAGAAGAAGTGGGTTGACCCAAAAGGGGCAACCCACTTTTTCATATTTTTTCGTGTATCTTAATTCACGTCGTTTCTTGACAAAATTGCTGCCGGCGTTTTGCGCATGGTGTTAAATACAGGCAGTAGTCCCGCCACCAGATTAAATCCAAACACAAGGCCAAAGCTGATGAGCAATACCAGCGGATTCATCAGATACTGTTCTCCGATCATTGGAATCTTTGAAATTCCATTTAAGATGTATGCCATCACCGCCATGCCCGGAATCGTAGTCAATGTAGTCATTGCGATGATTTCGCCGACAAACATTTTGTAAATATCTTTCTTTTTTAGACCGATTGCACGAAGCACGCCGACCTCTTTAATTCTCGAGAGGAAAGAAGATCTCAACATGAGATACATTTCCAGAAGAGAAACGAGCAAGATAATGCCGGACACCAAAATTGTTGCGATAATCTTTTTTTTGCAGCTATCGATATAAGACTCCCTGTCGGCAGTATAATTATCTGTGACCTTGACATTTTGCGCCGATAGGTTTTGATAGGTGGCTTCCTTATCCTTTGGAGAAAGCACTATCTCTGTCTGGTCCTCCATCAGATAATCTATGGCTGTATTCTTGCTGACATAAAGTGCGTCTGTACCGCGTTTATCGTTGTAATAACCGCAGACAGTCAGCTTCTTACCATTCACCTTCACATCGAGCTTACTTCCGATAGCTGACTCGTATCGATGCATTTCATGAATCAACACTTCCCCGGTTTTCTTTGGTGCCGCTCCTTCGACAAGCGTCACCGTTTCCCGGTCACGAAGTCCGTAGGACAGCACCAACGGCATCGCCTCCTCGCTTTCTTCAGTGTATCCGGAATCTTCTTCCGTACGCATTTCTGCCTGCACCATCAGAATATCCATAAAAAACTCTCTGTCTGCGTAAATTGAAGGGCTTCCCTGATCAGTAATTCCCACAATCGTGAATTCTCCCAGACGCGGTAGCGTTACCTTTCTTCCAATAATCTGTTCTTTTGAAAGCAGGCCAATCATTTTCGGCATATCGTTAGAAAGAAAGCTATCCGCCGTGATTCTATCGATGACAATCTCCGAACTGTCCTTTGCATTTCTGCCCTCCAACAGTTTTTCTTCCTCTACCATATCCAAAGCTGTCAGGGATCCTGCTAAGCTGACCTGCGCACCTTTGGTCTGGTAATAATCATCCAGAGGAAAGGCGAAATTCACCTGGGAATTGCCCGGAAGCGCATAATCAATGCCATCCATATTTTCGTATTTTTTAAAGTTCTGCGGTGTCACCTTTGCCCCGTTCACCGTCAAGTAGTTCTGATTAACCTGGACAAATTTATCGTCTGTAATATTGGTAATTCCAGCAATACTGCTTACCGCATAAACGGCAAACATAGACGCCATGATGAACCCTACAAGCAAAATTTTCTTAATGAGGGAATAAGAAAAAATTTTCTTGTATCCACCTGCAATCATAGTCACCGGATTAAAAATGGAGGTGTACTTTGGCGTAAAATTCTGATCCAGCATATTTGCATAGTCAAATTCATACGCCTCGTAAACGTCTTTGGAAATTTTCCGGTAATGGTCATCGACCAGTTCCACCGCTTCTGAACCTTCTCCTATTCCAGCGGGAGTTTCGATATATAGATTGTTGTTTTTGAGAACTACCTTGATTTCCAGCTGCTGGTCCTTCTTATCACTGTAAAATTTTAACTTCACATTTTCTAATTCCAGCTCCTGCTGCACCTGCATATCCTGAAGATAGATTTTGTTTTCCAGCCGATAATCCAGTTCGCTATTGTGGGCATTTTCTCTGTCACTGACGATTTTTCCATCCACAATTTCCACAATACGGGATGCGTAAAATTCCGCGATTTCTCTCTCGTGGGTGACGAGAATCACCAGCTTTTCCCGGGAAATTGCCTTAATAATATTCATAATCTCCAGCGTATTTTTACTGTCCAGATTACCTGTCGGCTCATCAGCAATGATAATCTTTGGATTTTTTACGATGGCACGGGCAATCCCCACACGCTGCCGCTCTCCGCCGGAAAGCATTTTCGCCGGGCGGTTTTTGTATCGATCAATGCCTACACGCTTTAGGATATACATGACCCGCTCTTCGATTTCTCTCTTATCTTTAATCCCCATCATGCGCAAAACCAGCGCTACGTTGTTAAAAACTGTATCATCCTCAATGAGATTATAGTTTTGGAAAATATATCCAATATTTGCATTCCTGATTTCGTCTTTCTTCCCGTCAGAACGACCGGTCAGTCTCTCCTCGCCGATGTAAATTTCACCGCTGTCAACTTTGTCGAGACCTCCGATTGCATTGAGCAGAGTCGTCTTTCCGCAGCCGGAATTTCCCAAAAAAGTGACGAGACCCTTATCGGCAAGTTCTATAGAGGTGTGGTCAATGGCTCTGATTTCGTTGTTTTTCTTCCTATTAAAATACTTGTTTACATTTGTTAATCGAATCATCTCTTACACCTCCTCTTTATACGCATTCATCGCTGTCTTTTTAAATAGCTGTCTGGCATATCTGCCCGCCAGAAGTACCGACATCAGGCAGAGCACTACATACAGAATCACTACATCCCCGATAGAAAGGAAAGACACCAACTGCTGCAGATAAGCGACTTTCACCACTTCCAACTTTACCAGCGCCAAAAGCCCCATGCAAATAAAGTAAGCAATATTGAACACTGCAAAAAGTTCTACTTTCAGCAGACTGCTGCAGTTTTCTTTGCTTGCACCCAGCATACGGATAGTCGAAAAATAGATGTTCCTCGACTTCAAGATTAGCTTAATGATGAAATAAGTGATGAAGAACAGCACAATCAGCACTGCCGCCAGCATGATGGTGTAAAATGTAGTGAGAATGACTCCAAAACCACCGGCGTAGCTCACATATCCGTCATGTACACAGAAAGTGTGGTAACCCGCCTTTTCAATTTCCGCCGCTGTTTCTTTAGTCAGCTTATCGTCTTTTACACGGACGGAGGACTGGAAATTCCCTTTGTCAAACAGGGCTGCATAGTCCTTCGGATTGATAAAGAGACTGCCGCTGACCTCTTCAAAATTCTCGATTTCAAGGAGAGTTTTCAGATTACTCTGGTTGTAAACCGCACCCACACTGAAGTTGATTTCGCTTTCAAAATACAAGCTCTTATTGATCAGTTTCAAAGTTTTGCCTACTGCGCTTTCCGTACTGAGCGCAGCAATGTCTGCAGGCACGTAAATTTCACCCTTAGGCACTTTGTCGCTTGCTTTGATTGGTAAAACGCCTGCACCGGAGTCCCCACTTAAAATGTTATCCGCAAAGACAATCTCCTGGCTGCACTGGTGCTCCAGCACTGTCAATCTGATATCATCCAAAGTCTCTTCACCGACACAATATAAAGCTTCATATAAAATATCTGATTCATCTAAAGTCTCCTGTTGTTCTTTGGTCAGATAACCGTAGCCAACGACTTTCATTTTTTTACGCAAAATACTGTTTCCTGTATTTTGATTGCGCGCATCGACCTTGTCGGCTTTCATCACCATATCGATAACCGCCTCAGCATAGCCGCCTTCCGGAATCATCAGGACTGCTTCGTTATACGATTTCGGCATTCTGCCCTCCACAAGCTGTCCTTCCATAACCTTTGCTTCTTCTATTTTAGAAGTAATGTAAAAATCTCCATTTTCAAAATCGTCCGATACATCGGTGATTAAATCCAGCATGAGATCATTTTTGATAATTCGCTCTACATTATCTATTTTTCCAATCTTTTCATAATCGTCCTCGGTCAACTCGCTTCTATCCTCTTTAGTAAAGAGAATTCTATTTCTGTCAGTATCCATGAAATAGTAGTTATAGCCGCCTGTATCCATATCCCCCATGTTCTTAAAGGATGTGTACTGGCTGATTACACTCATGCACAGGAACAGAAAAACCGTCAGCAGCAGGAAAAATTTTGCAGGAATATTAAAGGTATTGCGCACACCAAGCCGTCCCATACTTCCTAAGGTAAGACCGTCTGCCTTCGCAGTTTCGACAGACTCCTCCGCATCACCGCAGCTGCCGATGGTCACTGCTATCCGTTTATCTTCTGCCACTTTTCCATCGTGCATAGTGATTTTTCTGGTCACGTAAGGCTCAACCTGCTCATAATTATGGGTTACGATGATGATCAGCTTATCTTTAGAAAGCTGGTGCAGCAACTCTATAATTTCCGCCGCTGACTTACTGTCCAGATTTCCAGTCGGCTCATCAGCTACGATAATCGGTGTTTCTTTCGCCAGCGCTCTGGCAATGGCAACGCGCTGCTTTTGTCCGCCGGAAAGTTTGGAGGCCTTGGTTTTCTCGTAGGAGGAAAGTCCGACCTTCGCTATAATTTCTCGTACCCGCTCCGGAATTTCTGACTTGTCATATCCGCTCATCAAAAGTACCAGCTCTACGTTCTGATACACAGTATAGCTGTTGATTAAATGAAACGTCTGGAAGATATTCCCAATATATTTCTTTCTGTATTCTTCTAAATCCTCTTTGGAAAATCCGCTGGTCGGCTGACCCATGATATACATTTCGCCTTCCTCAAAGGAATCCAGCCCAGAAATCACGTTGAGCAGTGTAGACTTTCCGCTCCCGCTTTCTCCGGTAATTGCGACAAACTCACCCATTTCAAAATTTAGGTCAATCTTGTTGAACCCTGTAGAAACCAGTCCGCCGCTTGAGTAGAATTTCGATACTCGTTCTAATCTTAACATATTTCTCCCCTTTCCTAATTCTTCCACTACTATATCACGACAATCTCACAACCGTCTATAACTTTGGAGAAAATTTAAGAAATGTAAGGAAAATGTAAGAAAGGTTGGGGCGCCGACTTCCGCAGCACCCCTGCACTACTTCTGCACAAAAAACAGACAGCGGATTCATCTGCTGTCTGTCTGTTTTAAAAATTATTTTACGTCTATCAGTTCATATTCTCTGGTGCCGATGCCTAGCTTTTCGCCGTGAATCAGTCCCGCTTCCCAGTCAGTATCAGGGTGCATGATTTTGAACACGTCGTGACCGTGTACGTAGTCGTGTCCATGATCATGACAGGCACACTTATCAGCCGCACTGCCAGCAATCACTGGCTGCTTGTTGGCTGCATCCACACAAGCCTGGTCGATGGCAATGGGATCAAAGGAAGCGAACATGCCTACATCAGGAATTACCGCAACATCATTTCCGCCCTCGCAGTCGCAGTCAGGAGATACGTTTATCAGCATATTGATGTGGAATGCTTCTTTTCCGGCTAAGGCTGCCTTGGTGTATTCTGCAATCTTTCTATTCATCACCGGCTTTGCTTCGTCCCACTTCGTTGCAATAGCGCCCTTTGGACAGTAAGCGATGCAGTAGCCGCATCCCAGACATTTATCTTCATCAATCACTGCTTTTCCATCGATCACATGGACACCATCGTTGGCACAGTTCTTCACGCACATGCTGCAGCCAATACAATCCCCTGTGTTAATCATCGGAGTGCCGCTGCTGTGCATTTCCATCTTACCTTTCTTTGAACCGGCTCCCATGCCGATATTTTTGATAGCGCCGCCAAAGCCAGCACCAACGTGCCCTTTAAAATGGGTTAAAGAAATAATCACATCTGCCTCTGCAATGGCAGCACCAATCTTTGCGGTTTTTACATATTCGCCGCCCTCTACCGGAATTTCACGTTCATCAGTTCCTCGCAGACCGTCGGCAATAATGGTATGTACACCTGTTGCCAGCGGGTTATAGCCGTTCATATATGCTGCATCCAAATGATTCAGTGCATTGTTGCGATAACCCACATACAAGGTATTGCAGTCTGTCAGGAACGGCTTGCCGCCCTTCGCCTTGATATGGTCACAAAGCACCTTAGCATACTGCTGACGCAGAAATGCCATATTTCCAAACTCACCGAAGTGGAGTTTCACTGCTACGAATTTATCCTGAAAGTCAATCTGATCGATGCCTGCTTTTGTGATTAAACGTTCAAACTTGTCCAGCAAACTATCGCCCATGCCTACATGCATGTCTGTAAAATAAACCTTTGAACTCATCTTTCATCCTCCTTGAATTAATATACCTTGATTATATGTTATCTGGCAGGATTGGTCAACACTAGCTTATTCTATTTCGAAAAAGCTCCTTTTCTCTATCTGATAGCGTCTCATACAAGGTCAGCACCATCTCAACCTTTTCTGATTTGCACGCATCTGATGTAGGCGCTTTTAAGAAAAATGATGTAATTGCACTGGTCAAGGAACCAATCAGACCAATTATGTTTGCCTTAAAGAACTGACGCTTATTGTCAGAAATTATATGCGAACGACCTATGAAAGTAAAGAGATTCAACCTATATTGCGAATTTCTAAAAAAAGTGTATAAATAATTCATCTTGACCTTTCTCGTATCTTGCATTTTTTGTAATCATTCAAACAATTTCACGCAAAACTTGCATAAAACGCAAGTTTTTAGGGTGGAGAACAGTAATAGATGAGCCTTCCATAACTATAATGAGAATCTGACCGATTACTTTTATACATTATTTTAACATTTTCTAATTCTCGGTTAAGATTCAGCCTTTTTCTTATACACTTTTTCCAAAAACAACCGTTTTAAGTTAATCCTTCATGATTGCAAAAATACGATAGTCCTGCTCTTGAAATTCCCCGTGTAAAATGCTATAATAATATGTTATTTTTATAGATTACGTAGGGAGGTTTTCGTATGTCAACAAACAATTACACCAGTCCGCTTTCAGAAAGATACCCGAGTAAGGAAATGCAGTATCTTTTTTCGCCGGACATGAAATTCCGCACCTGGAGAAAACTTTGGATTGCACTGGCAGAAGCTGAGAAAGAACTGGGGCTTGCCATCACGCAGGAGCAGATCGACCAATTAAAGGCTCACGCCGATGACATCAACTACGATGTCGCAAAGGCGAGAGAAAAAGAAGTCAGACATGATGTCATGAGCCACGTGTACGCTTATGGTCAGCAGTGCCCGGATGCAAAGGGAATCATTCACCTTGGCGCAACCAGCTGCTATGTTGGCGATAACACAGACCTGATTATCATGCGCGAAGCTTTAACGCTGGTAAAAAAGAAAATCATCAACACCATTGCTTCTTTAGCTAAATTTGCAGATACCTACAAAGACCTTCCAACGCTGGCATATACTCACTATCAGGCAGCGCAGCCTACCACTGTCGGCAAGCGCACAACCCTTTGGCTCAATGATCTGGTCATGGACCTGCAGGATCTGGAATACGTTCTGGACAGTCTCAAACTGCTCGGTTCCAAAGGAACTACCGGAAGTCAGGCTTCCTTCATGGAACTCTTCGAAGGCGACCACGAAAAATGCAAAGCCTTAGACCAGAAAATTGCTGACAAAATGGGATTTCCCGGCTGCTATCCGGTTTCCGGCCAGACCTATTCCAGAAAAATTGACAGCAGAGTGCTGAACGTGCTGGCAGGTATTGCCCAGTCCGCACACAAATTTTCCAACGACATTCGTCTGCTGCAGCACATGAAAGAAGTTGAAGAGCCTTTTGAAAAGCACCAGATTGGCTCCTCTGCCATGGCATACAAGAGAAACCCTATGCGTTCAGAGCGTATGGCAGCCCTTGCCAACTACGTCATGAGTGATGCCATGAACCCGCAGCTGACAGCTGCAACCCAGTGGTTTGAAAGAACTCTGGACGATTCAGCAAACAAGAGAATTTCCGTCAGCGAAGCATTTCTTGCAGTGGACGGAATCCTAGAATTATATATCAACGTTTCCAACGGTCTTGTGGTCTATCCGAAAGTCATCGAAGCGCACTTGATGGCAGAACTTCCTTTTATGGCTACAGAGAACATTATGATGGATGCCGTAAAAGCCGGCGGAGACCGTCAGGAACTGCACGAGCGAATCCGCGTACATTCCATGGAAGCGGGCAAAGTTGTCAAAGAGCAGGGTAAGCCAAATGATCTTTTAGATCGTATTGCGGCAGACCCAGCCTTTCATATAACAAAAGAGGCTTTACAGAAGGCTTTGAAACCGGAAAACTATGTGGGCAGAGCCCCACAGCAGACAACAGAGTTTCTCAGCGGGGTCATAAAGCCTATTCTATCAGCAAATGAGGCGCTGCTTGGTCTCACTGCTGAAATTAACGTTTAATCGGGGAGCGCATCTGTAAGGCAAAACCCGTCTAAACGTGAACGAATAGGAGGTTACACTATGATCAAAGCAATTGTCGGCGCCAATTGGGGCGACGAGGGAAAAGGTAAAATCACAGACACACTGGCTGAAAACTGCGACATCATCGTCAGATTTCAGGGTGGAAGCAACGCAGGACACACCATCAAAAACAATTACGGTAAGTTCGCCCTGCACATGTTGCCATCGGGCGTCTTTTACGGACACACCACCAGCATTCTGGGCAACGGCGTAGCACTGAACATTCCGAAGCTGATTGAGGAAATCAAATCCTTGACAGACCGGGACGTCCCTGCGCCAAAAGTTCTGGTTTCAGATCGCGCCCACATCGTCATGCCGTATCACATCTTGCTGGACGAATACGAGGAAGAACGCCTTGGCGGAAAATCCTTCGGCTCCACAAAAAGCGGTATCGCACCTTGTTACTCCGACAAATACGCCAAAATCGGCTTCCAGGTGAACGAGCTCTTCATGCCGGAGGATAAACTTCGTGAGAAACTGGAAAACGTCTGCACATTAAAGAATGTGATGATTGTCAATTTGTACGGCAAACCTGCACTCAAAGTTGACGATCTCATGGAAACCATGAAGCAATATAAAGAGATGATAAAACCATATGTTGCCAACACTTCCGCTTTCCTTCACCAGGCTATTTCCGAAGGAAAAAACATCCTTCTGGAAGGACAGCTGGGTGCGCTGAAAGATACAGACCACGGCATTTATCCAATGGTTACTTCATCCTCTACGTTGGCGGCATTCGGCGCTGTAGGCGCAGGTATCCCGCCATATGAAATCAAAGAAGTTACCACCGTCGTAAAAGCTTACTCATCCGCAGTTGGCGCGGGCGCCTTCGTCAGCGAAATCTTCGGAGAAGAAGCTGACGAACTTCGCCGCCGCGGCGGCGACGGCGGCGAATTCGGCGCCACCACCGGGCGCCCGCGCAGGGTTGGTTGGTTCGATGCGGTTGCTACCAGATATGGATGCAGAATGCAGGGAACTACAGAAGTTGCCTTAACCGTTATCGATCCGCTCGGATATTTGGATGAAATTCCAATCTGTGTCGGCTACGAAATCGATGGAGAAATCCATCAGGATTTCCCGAATACCACTTATCTGGAAACCGCCAAACCGGTACTGAAAACAATGCCTGGCTGGAAAAGCGATGTAAGCGGCATTCGCAATTGGGAAGATCTGCCGAAAGCCTGCCAGGAATATGTCAACGAAATCGAACGTCAGATTGGATTCCCAATTACACTAGTATCGAATGGGCCTGGCAGAGACGATATCATTCACAGAACCCCGCAGCTGTAATTTGGTTTTGCTGCAATCTTTGGCACCAGGCTTAACAAATACGACAATCGTAGAAAGGGGAAACAGGCAGTGCCTTTCCCTTTCTAAAAACACAGTTCCTATTACGAAGAAAGGATTTTGAGATTATGTATAAGGACGCAATCAGACCCGCATGGGCTGAAATCAATTTAACCAATTTAGATTACAACATTAAAAATATCAGAGCAAAAGTCGGCGCAGATAAAGAGATGATTGGCGTCATCAAAGCTGACGCTTACGGCCACGGTGCAGTAATGTGCGCAAACGTGCTGCGTGCCAACGGCGTAAAAACCTTTGCCATCGCCACACTGCAGGAAGCCATCGTGCTTCGCCAAGCTGGCGCAACAGAAGAAATCATCATGCTGGGACTGACGCCGGACATGTATGCAGACACCATCGTAGAATACGACATCACACCGGTGGTCTGCAGCGCTTCCAATGCTAAAGCCATCAGCGACGCCGCTCTCAAAGCAGGCAAAACTGTTTCCGGTCTAATCGCTGTTGATACCGGCATGGGCAGAATCGGTTATCTTGCAGATGACATTGATAACGCAATTTTTGATATTAAGAAAATCGCTATGCTGGCAGGTTTCAAAATCAAAGGTCTGTTTTCCCACATGTCCACCGCTGACGCATACGACAAGACCTACTCCCACCAGCAGGAAGAAAAATACAATCGTTTTTACGAAGCACTGGTTGCAGCAGGCGTTGACGTGCCGATGAGAACCCTTGCAAACAGCGCTTCCATCATGGAACTGCCGAGCATTCACTTTGATGCAGTGCGTCCAGGCATTATCCTTTACGGCTGCTATCCTTCCCATGAAGTAGATAAAAACCAGCTGGCGCTGAAACCGGTTATGTCCGTCAAGGCTAACATCGTCCACCTGAAAGACGTGCCGGAAAACTTTTCTGTGGGCTACGGCAGAAAATACATTTCCAGTAAACCATCTAAAATTGCTACCATTGCCCTGGGTTACGCAGACGGCTATCCTCGTCCGTACTCCGCACAGGCAAAAGTCATCGTAAACGGTGTAGTTTGCCCGATTGCCGGAAATATCTGCATGGACCAGTGCATGATTGATGTATCAAACGTTCCAAACGTAAAAGTTGGAGACGAAGTCATCATCATGGGTACAGACGGCGTAAACACAATCCTTGCCGACGACATTGCAGACGCAACTGGCACCATCAATTACGAAATCTGCTGCGCTTTCGGCCAGAGACTTCCAAAAGTTTACGTTCGATAAACTTCGTGTTTTTGCAAAAATGACCGCAACATGCCAATTCTAAGACATTGCGGTCATTTTTTTAATTCTTGTTTTACAAAAATGACCGCATTTGCTCAAATCATCCAACTTGCGGTCATAAAATCCATTTCCTCTGCTAACAACATGCTGCCTATCCCCTTAAACTCCCTCAAATCCACACGAATTTCCAATTTTTAGTATTATATTTACAGGCAAATTCAACGAATCTCCCATTATTTTACATATCCCTGCAATTGCAAATATCATTGAGCTCCCAATTTTGACCGCATTTCATATAAAACGCATCAGTACGGTCAAATCCTCAAAAACAAAAATTTTAACTCTGACCGCCATCTGCCCAAAACAAGGCTTTGCGGTCAAAAATCTAAAAACTAAAGAATTATAACACTGGTCCAATCGGCAAATGTCCTGCTCACGCCGCAGTCCGTCTTGTGTCATGGGACTGACGCTGCATCACACGCTGCCGCCACACGAAAAAGCTGCAAATCATAAGCACCGCCACCAGCCATCCGCCAAAAGTCAGCACAATCCGCAGCGTTGTATCCACAAAGAAAGGCTGCGGTACAATGCGAATGAGCAAATCCGTCTTTGGATCTAAAAGCCACAGGTCGTTGTCGAAGAAGATATGATGGAAGATGACAAAGTATTTGTGAAAATCCGTCGCCACAATCAAGCCGGAGACAGCACAGACCACAAGCACGCCCAAAATCCCCCAAAGTAAAAACTTAGGAGTCAGCAAAAGCCGTTTTCGCAAAAACAGCCAGCCAAAGCACACAACAAAGACTACAATCGCCCACCGTCTTATCATCATACCACCAAAAAACAATTCTTTCACATCTGCCATATGCGCAATTTCCCTGGCGCTGAAAAATCCGCGGGACTGCCCGGCAACCATCGTCGGCACCTGCAGTTCTTCCCTGTCCCCACGCAAATATGCCATCATTTCATCAGTGACATGAAGCAAATCATCCATTTCCATCTCCACACTCGTTGTCACATCATATTTTTCGTATTCACTTTTAAAATAGTCGGGACTCCAATAAACGACCGCCTCCACTGCAGTAATCAATAGTATCAGTACCAGTGCAAGGCTCATGACAAATCCCACAATATACTCTAATATTCTCATGCTTTTATCATACTGCCGAACACAGACAAACTCAAGCACCAATTTCGACAAAACTATCCAAAATCTGCCCAAATTCAAATTTTTTCTTGGACATTGCGCCCTCTAGCATATATAATGGACATATCTATTTTTATTTTTTAAGACAAAGGAGAAACGTACTACTATGGAGAAATTATTCAAGCTACAGGAACACGGCACTGATGTGAAAACCGAAGTTATCGCCGGCGCCACTACGTTCCTCTCAATGGTTTACATTCTTGCAGTAAACCCGGGCATGCTCGCAGCAGCCGGTATGGACAGCGCAGGTGTTTTCACTGCAACAGCTGTTTCCGCTGCTATTGCAACTCTGTTCATGGCATTCTTTGCCAACTACCCTATCGCCCTTGCTTCCGGCATGGGACTGAACGCATACTTTGCATTCACCGTTTGCGATGACCTTGCTGCAAAAGGCATCAACGATCCTTGGAAAATCGCACTGGCTGCGGTTCTTGTGGAAGGTCTTGCCTTCATTCTGCTGTCTCTGTGCAATTTCAGAGAAAAGCTGGTAAACGACGTGCCTGCTAATCTGAAATACGGCATTACTGCCGGTATTGGACTTTTTATCGGTTTAATCGGTTTCAAAGGTGCAGGAATCGTCATCGGCGATGCTTCCACTCTGGTAAACCTGGGTTCCTTTGCAACGCCGCAAGTGGTACTTGCACTTGTTGGTCTGATTCTGACCGCAGTTTTGTTCCACTTCAACGTTAAAGGCTATATCCTCATCGGCATTCTGGCTACTTGGATTTTGGGTATGATTGCAGAAGCAATCGGCTGGTATGCAGTTGATGTTGAAGCTGGCGTGTATTCCTTGTTCCCTGATTTTTCCGGTGCAAGCTTTATCCCAGCTGCCCCTGCATTCTTCTCTTTTGACTTTGCATGGATTGGCGAAAACATGGTGCAGTTCCTTGTCATCGTATTCTCTTTCCTTTACGTTGACCTGTTTGACACTGTCGGCACTTTAATCGGCGTTGCTTCCAAAGGCAATCTGCTGGACGAAAAGGGAAATCTGCCTAAGGTAAAAGGCGCTCTCATGGCGGATGCCTGCGGTACTATCGTCGGCGCATGTCTGGGCACTTCCACTGTTACAAGCTATGTAGAATCCAGTGCCGGTGTTGCTAACGGCGGCAGAACCGGTCTGACTGCAGTAACCACTGCTGTTCTCTTTATTGCTGCACTATTCTTCTCCCCAATTTTCCTTGCAATTCCGGGATTTGCAACAGCACCTGCTCTCATCTGGGTTGGGCTTTTGATGATTGGCGCTGTGAAAAATATGCACTTTGACGGTGACATTGCAGACGTGGTCGGCGGGTTCCTCGCCCTGGTACTCATGCCATTCACTTACTCCATTGCCAACGGAATCATGTTCGGCATTCTGGCATGGGTTATTCTGAAGGTCCTCACCAAAAAAGTAAAAGATATTCCTTGGGTTATGTGGATATCCGCATTACTTTTCGCAATCAGAATTTATACACTGATTCGCTAATTAATAAAGAACTAAGAGGCAGTCTTGTTGATTGCCTCTTTTTTTGTCTTCATTTAACCAGCCTCCACTTTATTCTCCTGTCTAAATTTCCCTAAATCGGTCATACTAAGGAATATAAAAAGCTTTGAAAGGACGTTTTTATTATGAATCATCTGAAACACGAAAAATCTCCTTACCTTCTTCAGCATGCTGAAAATCCGGTAAACTGGTATCCCTGGTGTGAAGAGGCCTTTGACCTCGCTGCAGAAAAGGACCTTCCCATATTCTTAAGTATCGGCTACTCCACCTGCCACTGGTGCCATGTCATGGCACACGAATCCTTTGAGGATGAAGAGGTTGCTGCTTTCTTAAACGACCATTTTATCTCCATCAAGGTGGATCGTGAAGAGCGCCCCGATATCGACAGCGTCTACATGCGCGCTGCTCAGGCTATGACCGGTTCCGGCGGCTGGCCGCTTACTATCTTCATGACGCCTGAAAGGACACCTTTCTTCGCCGGAACCTATTTTCCAAAACATACCAAATACGGTCAAATCGGTCTTTTAGAACTGCTCTCCGCAGTCTCTCAAAAATGGACCGAGGACAGAGACTCCCTCCTTACTCAGGGCAGTCAAATAGTTGCCTTTCTTCAAAAGCAGGAAGCCGCTGCACCTCAGACAAAACAGAATCCAGAAAATTCTATTGCAGAAGCCCTGTCATATTTTGTAAAAAACTTCGATAGAAAGTATGGCGGCTTTGGCAGCAGTCCTAAATTCCCCGCAGCGCACAACCTACTGTTTCTCATGGCGCAGAAAAGTAAAAAAGGTGACAAATACCTGGCTATGGCAGAAAAGACCCTAACCCAAATGTATCTGGGCGGCATTTTTGACCACATTGGCGGCGGCTTCTGCCGATACGCAACCGACGATAAGTGGCTTATTCCCCATTTTGAAAAAATGCTCTATGACAATGCCCTGTTGCTCATGGCGTACAGCCAATGTTACTATGAGACAAAATCTCCCCTTTATCTGACTGTAGCAAATAAAACCGCCTCCTACATGCTGCGAGAACTGAAAGATCCAGAAGGCGGCTTTTACTGTGGACAAGATGCCGACAGCGACGGTGAAGAGGGCACCTATTACCTCTTTACACCGGAGGAAATTCGCAGTGTTCTTCATCTGGAACCTGCGGCAGCCTTCTGTTCTCAATACGACATCACACCACAAGGCAATTTTATGGGGAAAAATATCCCCAATCTTCTGAGTACCAAAGACCACGGTCTTCTGCCCGACGAAGACGTGCTGCGAATTTTATACGACTACCGGTTAGAACGCACCAAACTCCATAAGGACGACAAAGTTCTCACCAGCTGGAATGGAATTGCTATCGCCGCCTTTGCAAAAGCTGCAAGACAGCTGAAAAATGCTGATTATCTGGAAGCTGCTCTTTCCGCGGCGGAGTTTATCTGGAAACATCTCCAAGATGAGGGAAAACTTTTTGCCAGATGGCGGCAGGGTCACTATGCCTTTTCGGGAACGCTGGACGATTATGCTTGCTACATCTGGGGACTTTTGGAATGTTACAGCACGACCTTCAATCCTATCTTTTTGGAACGCGCAGACCGGATTGGCCGCACCATGATAAAACTGTTTTTCGACTCTAAAGAGGGCGGCTTTTACCTTTATGCTGCCGACAGTGAGGCACTTTTTCTGCGCCCTAAGGAAACTTATGATGGGGCTATGCCTTCCGGCAATGCCGTCGCCGCTCATATTACAAAAAAACTGGCATTTCTTACCGGTGAAAGCTTTTGGGAGGACATTGCTGACAAGCAGTCTGCTTTCATGGACAGAGCCTGCAGTGATTATCCCTTTGGTAATAGTTTTTACCTTTGGAGTGTCAGCCAGGATCTTTTTGAAGAGGGCAAACTCATCTGCACTATGCCTGACGCAGAAAACCTATCCACAGACACGCTGTGCCGACTTTGGGATCTTCAGATGGACGTAGTGCTGAAAACAAGAAAAACAGAGGAGACACTGCATAAAGTATCTCCTTATCTGAAAAATTATGAGATTCCGGAAGAAGGCAGCGACTTTTACCTCTGCCGAAACCATGTATGCTATAGCCCTGTCCACAGTCTGGATGCGCTGGAATCCTTGTAATTACTGCATCAGCAGCTTTTTTCCTTTACGATGTAGATGGGGCGTCTCTTGTTTTCTAGGTAATCCTTAGACAGGTAGGCTCCCAAAATATAGATGAACAACATTTGCAGGCTGCCCAGAAGCAGTACCACAAAGAGTATCACGTCCAGACTGCTCACCGCCCCCGGAACCCAGATACTCTGTATCAGGTTGCATCCCATGAACACCATACCGGCGAGAAAGAGGAAAATTCCCATTAGACCTGCCGCTTTCAGCGGTGCCGTTGAAAAGGAAAGTATTCCCTCAAATGCATAAGCAAACAAACTCTTAAAGCTCCACTTGGTACATCCCATTGCACGCTCCACACCCTCGTACTCAATCCACTTGGTATCAAATCCTACAAAGGAAAAAAGTCCCTTCATATACCTGTTATATTCTTTCATTTCCAAAATGGCATTAACCACCGTGCGGTTCATCATACGAAAATCGCCGTGTCCGTCGGTCATATCCATGTGGGTGAGCCCTTTGCTGATTTTGTAAAAGGCTTTAGAAAACAGACTGCGCAGAAAACCATCCCCTTCGCGGCTCAGGCGGAGCCCGCCGCAGCAGTCATAGTCCTCGCAGCTGACAACCTTGTACATCTCAGGCAGCAACGCTGGTGGATGCTGCAGATCTGCATCCATAATCACGCTATAATCCCCTCTGGCTTCTTTGAGCCCGGCGTACATCGCAGCTTCCTTCCCAAAATTTCTGGAAAAAACTACATAGCGGACCTTTTCATCTTTTTCTGCCAAATTTTTCATAATAGTTCTGGTTTTATCACTGCTGCCGTCATCTACAAAGATAATCTCATAGTCCACCTCCGTCATCTGACGCAGTACTTTCCCAGTTTCAATGTAAAATAAAGGTAAAGACTCCTCTTCATTATAGCAAGGCACAATAACACTGATTAAATCTCTCTTATTCATGTGAAACACCCCTTTGTTTAAAAATGCTGTACTTGCAAGCAAAGTAATTAAGTACCACTGTGATAACGCTGACGAGAACCTTTGACACAAAGCTTCCTGCGCCAATGCAGTCTACCAGAAGCAGCAGCAGTAAATTCTCAATGACCAAAGTTGCCGCCCGAAGCGAAAAGAACTGAAGAAACTCCTGTTTTTTATCTCCTTTGGAGTGGAAGACCACTTTCCTGTTGGCGAAGTAGGCGAAAGTTACTGCGCCTAGCCATGCAAGCGTGTTTGCTGTTAAATAGTTGACAGAAAGTGCCATTAGTCCGATGTAAATGATATAGTTAACCCCTGTTGTCATGCCGCCCGTCATAATGTAACGAACAATTTGTGATTCCTGCAATTTCTTCATTTCTCTCTTTTCCTTTTCCTTAAAAATACTATAATTTGTGATAACAGCAGCATTGCCATCGCCGCTGCGCTGAGTGCTGCTCCTGCTGCAAACCCCGGCGCTTTATAACTGATTTGAATGCTGTGCTTTCCTTTCTCCAGTGGAAATCCCACGAAAGCGGTATTGACCTTTTCAGCCTTTTGCGCTTTCCCGTCCACCAAAATCTGAAAGCCCTTCTTATATGGATAAGATGTAACAAAATAGCCATCTTGCTTCATCGTTACGATTCCCTGAAATATATCGCTGCCGTTTGCCTGAAAATCCTCTGCGAGAGTCGGCACCGCAATGTCCTGCGCTTCTGCTGTCGGAATATCCAAAGTGTAGACTTTGATATCCTCGATATTGTAGCGGCTCCTGCTCATCGCAATTTCCAGCTCCGAAAGTCCTGCAGAATCCGACAGTACATAAGTGAAGTCGTAGTTTTCATTAGGATACGGCGCATACCATGAAGACAGATTATTCGCCATTCCATTGATATTGATGAGCACCTGCCTGTCGTCCTTCCTGTCTATATGAAGGCTGATGACAAGGGCTTTGCCCTTCAGCGTTTCTTTCAGGTGTACCGTCTGTTTTCCTTGCACACTCTCATCGTAAACCGTTGGAAATGCTTCTTCAAAGAGTTCCTCTGGATTTTGCGCTTCTGCACTCACACCGCAAAGCTGTGCCAAAGTCTTTGGAAATTCACTAATTCCCCCACGCTCTGCTTTCTCCTGTAAAAGCACTTTGTCGGTGCCGTAACACATGGGCAGCACATCGGGATTTTCGGCAAGGACGTAACCGTTTCGCCTGAAAATCGGCTCATAGCCGTAAGGCACCTGTTGTTCTCCGGTCAAAACATACCTTATTCCCATGAAGTAATTGAATAGGCTGTTCTGATTTGGCATGAGAACTACCCGATTTCGTATGCTGATTGGGTTTCCCATCGTATCATAATAAAATTTCCCATAGGTGCTGCTTGTCACCGAAGAATACATGGCTGTCTTGTTCAGACTACCGTCCGGCAACACGTTACTGTTGACGTAGTTATTGCTGAGATAGTCAAAACGGTATAACGGCTCTGAAGCAAACATGGTAATATCTCCGAAAGAAAACCAGCTTTGTCGCATATCATCTTTCTGCAGCCAGTGCTCTAACTCTTTGTTCACCCCAAAGTTGGCACAGAGAGGAAGCAACAGCAGACATGCCGTAAGCACATGCTTTGTTCTTTGGGGAATTTTCCCCATTCTCTGAACGAGCACCCATGCCAATACCACAAGTCCATCTATCAAGATTAGCAGCGCCCACGCGTCTTCTTTTCTTAGCACAATTGGTACGGCACAAAGCAGCGCCGGCAACATCAGCGCTTTCTGCTTGCCCTCTAATATCCTTGCCAGCGTATCTGTGCAAATCCAGACAATCAACGGAACCAGCGGAATCAGAATCTTTTCTCTAGCATAGAGAAATCCGCTCAGTACGTACCAAACAGCTGGCACCATAAGAATCAGAAGCACCACTGCCGTCAGCCAGCGTTTTTTCTTATCCCATAGAGACAATAGCAGCAGATACAAAGAAATCAAGGTCATGCCGCAGCTGTAAGGCTGATATAAAAGTCCGCTGAAAGATAAGTTGATAGTTTCGATGGACTCCTGCGCAAAACTTCCAGCATCTTTTTCCGTCGATAAAATGGCAAGTCCGGTTGGAATCAGAAGCACCGCAGCAAGGCAGATAGCGAGAGTGACTGCAAATGCAGTTTTCCCTGTCATTTTCAATGCCTCTTTCGTAGTATTTCCCGAATTTACAAGCTGATGTAAATAATATAGAAAACATACCACCATACAGGTCGGCGCATAGTAAAAACTATGTATGCAGATGAAAAACAAGGCGATTGTCAAAAGCAAACCATTTTTTCCCGCTAAAATCCGGTCGATTCCCAGCAGCGCCAGCACCAAAAATGGCATATAATTGATGAACATAATCTGGTGATGTGCATGGAAGAAGCATGTGGCTGCTGCCATTAAGATTGCTCCTGTAGCTGCTAAGCGAACGGTAAAATTTTTCCCCTTTAGCCAGAGATAAGTGATATTAACACTTGCCACTGCTCCTACCGCCGCGTAGACGGAAATAATCTCTTTCATCTCAACGTTTGGCAGCAGACAGGACAAAAGCACGTCCGGTCTGAGCAGTCCGTAGTAAGCTAAATCGTATGCGTTAATCCCTCCGCCGAGTCCGACAAACTGCGGGAAAATCCCCCCTGCTGAAAGCATGGTCTGCCTCAGCGCCTCCGCAGCTCCTACATGTTGACTGTACCAATCCCCTTCTGATCCAAAGATTGCTCCCTGTTCGACAGGCAAATAGAGAAGCAGAAATGTAAGTCCCGTCAGTAAAAGATACGGAAGTATTTCCGCCCCTGCCTGTCCTATTCTCTTTTCCCATTCCCTACAGTTCTCTAATGTCTCCATCTTTACCCTTCCTTTGTTTGTTTACATCTCTATCATAAGGTACAGTTCTTAAATAAACCCGAAAAGAAATCTTATGCTTTTCTTAAAAAAATCTTAACATCTTTGGGGAGATTTCCCCTAAATATGATACCCCCCCCCGACATATTTTTGTCAAGATTAAGTTAATTTAAACATTTGCCCACACAAAAACAGCCATCAGTAGCTGACGGCTGTTTCCAATTCTAAATCCAGCTTATTCGACAATGAAAACATTTTTAAAAATCTCCTCTAGCGCAAGATTCTTAAAGAATTACATCATACAGTTTTGCTTCATAGATATGCTTCACCCCGCAGTGAAAGAAGTTAAGATTTCATAAATTTGTTTTTGGTCAGTGTCAGCATCCAGTTGAAAGCGTAATACCGTTAAAGCGAACTTAAGATTTACTGCTTATTCTCGTTTTTCATGATATCTCGCATAATTTTTACGCCTCTTGCAGTCAAATCTCTTTCATTTACTCCTTTAGCCTCTAAAATTCTTTCAATCGCCTGTGAGGGGTCAAGAGAATGATACGGATAGTAAAGACCTCGAAGTTCTTTCGGTTTGATGAACTTGTATACCTGTTTGCTTGTCTTTTGATATGTGTAAGACCAATAGCGATAAATATACCCAATCCAATACAACTCTGCTTCGGAATATTTTTCTTTGCCATAGGAGCTTTTGCCAAATTCTATATTTACTTCATCAAAAATCTGATTTGTATCACAGGCTTCAAACAAAAAACCGCCAAAATCCATACGCTGTGCCACCTGAGAATGCATAAACCTTCTCATAAATATTGGTGAACTGCATTCTGTTTCTTTTACCGAAGCAGAAAAAACATCTCCTTGTATTTTACATAACTTTAAACCGATTTCATCAATTTTTCTCATTTCAAAATATCCTCTATATATTCGCCCTGACCCCTGTATTGCCTACGGGCGACTTTTACTTTATCATTACCGATACGTGACTCTTCCTGCTTATACGAAAGATAATACCGCTTTTCATCGGATGCTAAATAACAATGGCGTAATATCCGCAACTGACTTAGTGCTTTATCAGTAACAAAAACATATTGATTACCGAGATTAGTTGCGGAAAGACAATGCTGACATTGAACATCTGTGATTTCACCGTCAATAAAGTTGTCGATAATCTCAAACATTCTATTGTCGGCAATCGGAGCAATAATATAGTCGACCCCTTCAAGCTTTGCAAGTAAATCCTGTATAATAGGGTGATTCGCATAGTCGGTTAATTTGTTTCGGAAATAGGCAATAAGCAACATCCAATCCCTATCAACATTTAATTGCGTATAACTCAAAGCCGTTTTATTAAACTCTAAAACATAGAGTGAGGACTCCGGATAATTGGCAACAAACATAGCCGATTGTTCCAAACTTTCTCCGCAGTAAAAGCCTCTGCCAAAATCATTGGTATTTTTAGATCTCTCAATTGAAACCCTCCCGTCAATGTATGTTTTGGCGCCGTGAAAAAGTATGGTAGAATTACTGCTGCAATCTTCTTTAAAAAGCTGCTCTTTTATCTTGTTAAGCCGGATACCTTTACCGAAGGCAAAGTTGTAAAAGGCATTCAGATTGGATGAAGAAATCTGTTCCTCATTTTTTCTCCACCGAGAAATAGTTGTTGCAGTAACGCCGATATCATCTGCAAGTTCTTTTGCAGTTATATCTAATAATTCCATTACAATTTCAATGTCTGTACACAATGCGAAATCATTCATAAACAACTCTCCTTTTGTACTGTCAAACTTATTATAACATATGTTGAAAACAAGTTCAAACAGTTTTGTAAAACTTATTTTCAACATTTATAAAGATAAAGTTTTTTGCGATTGTCTTATTTACTGTGAAACACGGGATTCTAACAAACATTTTAAAAAACAATACTGAAACTCACTGAAGTGTGATATAATGATTGAAATATATCAAGGAGGTACGCAACCCAATGAAAATAGGCGTTTATCAATTTTCAAGCACAAACAGTATCAGAAATAACTTAGAAACTATAAGAAATGCCATCTGCCTTGCCGCCGAACAGGGTGTCAGACTGATTGTTTTTCATGAATGTGCACTATGTGGGTATCCTCCTATCGAGCAAAACATTGACAATATTCCTAAAGAGGAAATAGACGCAGCTCTGCTGCACATATCTGAACTTGCCAAACAGTATAAAATATTCGTAGCTGTCGGAACTGTAAGATTTGACACCGAAGGCAGATTTAATTCCATTGGTCTCTTTGCTGATGACGGAACGCTGATGGGCTATTATGACAAAACTGCATTATGGGGCAGGGATACAGACCACTTTATCAGAGGAACAAAGCCCGGTATCTTTGAAATCGACAATATAAAGGTCGGATTCCGCATCTGTTTTGATGTTCGATTCCCTGAACCTTTTAGAGAACTGTACAAAGAAAATACAGATATTTGCTTTGTATCCTTTTCGGATACCAGTGAAACTCCTCTACCGGACCGCTACAATATCATTAAATCTCATCTCATTACGCGTGCTGTCGAAAATGTTATGACAATAGTTTCAGTCAACAGTATCTCTCGTTTCCAGACCGCTCCTACCGCTATTTTTGATTATAACGGCGAAATCAAGAAAGAGGCTGTATTGAATTCTGAGGGTTTACTGGTTTATGATTTTATCAAGCCTGAAACCACATTCGGCATGAAAGGCAGACTGGTAAATAGCGATTATTTTCTGCAGACATGACGGTCACAACGGTTATGACAAATCACCCTAATTTGATGATTTGCCATAACCAAAATCCAACAAAACCTTAACAATCATATTAAAACCTATTAATCCACATTTCCTCCTGTTTTTTCACTTCTCAAATCCTCTCAATTCAGCCTTTTTCCCTGCTTTCTTCCCCTGCAAATTCTGGCACTATTCTTGCAAGTTATATGCGTAGAAAACGTTCAGCAGGATTTCAAAAGAAAGGAATCTCATTTATGTTTGACTGTATCATAAAAAACGTCCGTATCATTGACGGCACTTCCGCTCCCTGGTATCGGGGCAGCGTCGCCATCAAGGATGGACGCATCCATAAAATCGGTACATGTACTGCCGAAGAAGAAAACGACGCAGCGGAAATCGTAGACGGAGAAGATTTATATCTTGCGCCTGGCTTTATCGACCTTCACTCTCACAGCGACACCTCTCTTCCGAAATATCCCCTTGCAGAAAGCAGAATTCTGCAGGGTGTCACCACCGAAATCGGCGGCAACTGCGGCATGTCCGTGGCTCCGGTCAGCGCTGACCCTGAAAGAAAAAAACAGTTAAAAGATTATGTTGGTGATTTAACATACAACTGGGAAACCGTTGGAGAATATTTAGATACTTTGAAGGAGCATAAGCTGAGCGTTAACTTTGGAACCGCTGTCGGACACGGCACCATCAGACTGGCGGCTATGGGATTCGATGCACGCAAACCGACCAGCGAAGAGCTTGCACAAATGCGCGGACTCCTTCGCAAAGCTTTAGAAGACGGTGCATACTTTATGTCCAGCGGACTGATTTATCCGCCGGGTTGCTATGCAGACGCAGACGAGCTGGCAGCTTTGTCAGAAGAACTAGTTCCTTTCGGTTCTTTCTACGCAACCCATATGAGAGACGAAGGTGACTATCTGGTGGAAGCGCTTTCCGAAGCGCTGGAAATCGCAAAACGCTCCGGCGCACCGCTGCAGGTATCTCACCACAAATGCACCCGCAAATCCGGCTGGCAGGTCAGCTGCAAAACTACTATTGCCATGATTGACAGAGCTAGACGCGAAGGTCTTGACGTAAAAGTGGATCAATATCCATACAATGCTTCTGCCACTACTTTGGACAGTAATGTGTCCTTATGGGCATTTGACGGCGGCATGGAAGCTCTCTTTGAACGACTTCGGAATCCAGAGACTAGAGCAAAACTAAAAGAAGAAGCCAGGCAAAGTCACCTGGGCAGATGGGGAGACATCTGCGTCTCCTACGTTGCCAGCGAAAAAAACGCTTGGGTGGTAGGTAAAAATATAGAAGAAATTGCAGAAATTCGTGGCGTTGATCCGGAAGACGCATGCTTTGATTTGATTTTAGAAGAGCGTGGTCGTGTCAACGAGGTCAACTACGGCATGTGCGAAGAAGATATCGAATACATCATGCCACAGCCATATGTGATGATTGGCTCCGACGGTGAAGCTGCTTCCATGGATTATCCGGGACAACCGCACCCTCGCTGGTTTGGTACGTTCCCGCGCGTAATCTCCAAATACTGCAGAGAGCGCAAGCTCTTCCCGCTGGAAACTGCCATTTTCAAAATGACCGGACTTCCTGCAAACCGTCTGGGCATTAACAACAGAGGTCTAATCAAGGAAGGCATGCAGGCGGACTTAGTCCTCTTTGACTTTGATGAAATTGAAGACACTCCGTCCTTTAATAATCCTAAGCAGCCATGCAAAGGCATTCGCCGTGTCTACGTAAACGGCGTGCTGACAGCGAAAGACGGCAGACACACCGGCGCAAAAGCTGGCGCTATCTTGAAAAGAGGAGAAACCCTATAATGAAAGAACAAATCTTAAATGAACTCTCTCAGATGGAGGGAAAAGTTGGATTTTACTACCATAATTTAGTCACTGGCGAGACTTACGGCTACCGCGAAAAAGAACCATTTCTTCCGGCAAGTGTCGTAAAGCTCCCTTTAATGGCAGCTATTCTCCTGCTCCGCTCCCGTGGGGAAGCAGACTTTCGAGAAGAAATTCTAATTCATCAGGATCAGAAAGTGCCCGGCTGCGGCGCAGTACAGCACATGACCGGTGAGGTGACTTTGGATATGGAAACGCTGGGAAAACTGATGATTACCATTAGTGACAATACAGCAACTAACGCACTGCTGCGTCACTATACCGTCCCAAAGATTAGAGAAGCTTTTCTGGAACTTGGCTTAATCGGAACCCAGTTTAACAGAGAATTGTGGGATTTAGAGAGAGAAGCCCGCGGAATCAACAACTACTTTGTTCCCGAAGAAATCGGCATTCTCCTGGAAAAGATATACCATAAGACTCTAGTCAATGAGGAATCTTCCATCTGGCTGGACGATATCATGAGGCAGCAGCAAATAAACCACAAGATGGGCGGTCATCTGATTATGGACTATCCTATGGCGCACAAAACCGGCGACGAAGAAGATAAAGCCCACGATGTAGGCATTGTCTATGCAAAACAGCCTTTTGTTGTCTGCTTCGCCTCAAACGAAGTCGATGTCCCTATGTACGAAGACTTTATCCGCAGAACCACCAAGGCTCTTGTCGAGCAAGCTGAGCTGGCTGACAACGCCGAAACAAAATAGCGATACCAAGACTAAAATCTTTTCATTTTCATTCACAAAGAGCTGCATTTACTGCAGCTCTTTGCCATTGCAGCAATTCACATGAGTGTGCATATTTTAAGCATTTCTTTTCAAAATACGTACAACTGCGTGCATATTTTGAAATCTTTTCTCGAAAATATGCACATCACCTTTTCAAACTATGCATATTTTCGTGATAATCAGCAAATATATGCAGATTATCTGAATATGGCTCCCGATTTTCAAGTGAAATGTACATATTTTTGGAGTTTCTTCGAAATCTATGCACAGCCTCGTGCATATTTTGAAACCTTTTCTCGAAAATATGCACAATACCCAGCACCTCCAAAGTAAACTCCATCAAACCGCCGCTCCACCAAATATCAAAAAAGCGGAACGCTGCAAACCGGCGCGATAGCACGTCTTGCAGCGTTCTTTAGGTTAAGAAAAATGTATATTACTGGAATGGTAATTTCTATTTTGTAGACCCTTTGCCTTTATACCCCTGTCATAAACATTCTTGCAATGGCAAGGTCGGTCGGTGTCTTCGCGGTGATTTCTACAGTATTGGAGTCAATCTGCTTTGCGCCCGGATACCAGGAAGCATGTCTGGCCTTCTGATGTTTCTTGAAGTTAATCTCCATACGATACTCATTTGCCAGTGACCTCGACTGATGCTTTGCAGCCAGGGCTTTTTTTACACCGTCTTCAATCAGTGCGATAGCTTCTTCCGGATGAATATTCCAGGTCGCATTCCCTGTGCCGTGCTTTACAGCCACAGTCTCCATAGATGGATACAGAGATTTTGCATCATCGCAAATGCCTTTGTCTCCAGAAAGGAAAATGGAAGGTACACTCATTTCATCGGCAAGAAGCGCATTGAGGGAAAACTCAGAGGCAAGTTCTCCATTGACTTTAATCCAGTTGAAGAGATAATCTTCAATGGTATGGGTCAAAGGACTGTCATTGGACCACGCTTTTGCATGGTAACCGATATAAATTGCGCCATCGTAACTTTCATCAAGACCTGCCATCATAGCGTAAGGATCCGACATCCAGCTGCGAATCAGCTGGGTTCCCTTTGGCAGCAGGTTAGCGTCAATGTTCAGCCCGTCTTCATGACCGTCCTTAACTACAACCTCGTATCCTGCATCTAGAGCTGCCCTGCATGCTGCTGCAGTTTCCAGGCTCATCTGTCTGCATGCTGCGTCATAGCCCTGACCGCCATAGCGGGTTTCACACCAGCCAGTTACTCCGGTGATTCCTTCAATATCTGCACTAATAAATATCTTTCTCATCTTATAACCTCATCCTAGATGAATTCACGCAGTCCGTAGAGAACTTTGTTTCTGATTCCCTTTGTGGTTTCTGCATGGTACATGGAGCTGATAACAGCTTCTTCTACTACCTCTGCAGTAGCGTCGAAGAGTTTATCCATAGCGTTGTCATGAAACATCTTAGTTTCCAGAACATCTTCTTTGCTGTAATGCGGAATTCTATTTCCATTGGAGAATGCGATGGCGATATCGCCGCTTCCATTTCCAAGGAAAGAACCGACTCTGGCAAGACCGACAGTTGCTCTCTTTGCAATACGTTTCAGCTGTCTGTCGCTGAGCGGGATATCTGTACCAAGTACAATAATGATAGATCCCTTTTCAGGTTTGTCTTCCTTTGGAAGCTCCGTCTTAATACGCTTTCCGTCAATTCTGAGATTGCCTAGTACACCAAAGTTTGACATGACAATTGCGCCAAGAGTGTATTCTTTTTCGTTGCATGTGATAATTCTGGAAGCGGAACCGATTCCGCCTTTCAGCCCCATACAGCACATACCTGTACCGCCGCCGACACCGCCTTCGGTGAATTCCTCGTCAGCCTTTTCCAAAGCTTTCAGCACATGCTCTTCTTTCACGTGCATGCCGCGAATGTCGTTCAGTTCGCCGTCGTTACACTCTGTTACAACACAGTTTACGGTTCCCGTAGATACGCCAATATCCTCATTATCTTTCAGCATATACTGAATTAATCCATTTAATCCAGCGCCTACGCTGAGGGTATTCGTCATCAAAATCGGTGTCTCGATGGTACCCAGTTCTTCAATTTGAACAAGACCCGCACTCTTACCGAATCCGTTGATGACACATGCACCGGCAGCAACCTTCTCCTGAAACAGGTTTCCTTCGTGAGGCAGGATTGCTGTAACCCCGGTATGTATAAATTTTTCGTCGTCTTTCAGCGTGACATGCCCAACCTTTACGCCGGGAACATCACTAATCAAGTTTCTTTTTCCTTTCGGAAACTTGTTCTGCAAATCTACTTTGCAATCCTTTGGCAAGCCCATTCTTTGCCCTCCTCTATTATTTTATGTGTCCTTTTACAAACCATAGTTAATGCAATTTTTGTGCCAATTGACATATCGCCCAAAAGCTTGTAAAAGCACACAGAGTAGCGATTCACCCATTTGCATGATGTGTTTCTATCTTATTTCATCTCGTTTCAACTTGTTCCTGCATTTCAGAAAGCATCCTTTCTGAAAAAAGGAGCCGCCCAGATAGCGGCTCCTCATTCACTACTTCATGTTAGCATAATGCTCTATATTTTACAGATTAGTATGCCAGATCATTGAGCGGAGTGGAACCGTCAGCTAATACGTTGAAGCCCTTCAGATCTTTGTTCATAGCGGAGAAGGAAAGTTCAGCGTACATAGGAATCATGTTTACATTTTCAAACAGATACATCTGGATATCACCAACCATCTTAGTTCTTTCTTCACCGTCAGTTTCGTGAGCTGCTTTTTTAACCATATCAAAGTATTCGTCTGTGTTGCTTGGTGCGTTCTTGTCATAGTGGCAAGCATTCAGTACCAGCATTGGTTCTGCCCAGGACAGCCATTCGATACCAGCGTCATACTTGTCAGCACTGATGTTTTCGTATACGTAGTTCCAGTCAATTGCTTCGATGTTCATCTGGAAACCAACCTGTCTCAGCTGTTTAGCCATAGCTTCAGGAATGGTGGTAGCATCAGTCCAAGCATACCATGTGAACTCTAATTTCTTACCGTCCTTTTCACGGATGCCGTCTTTGCCTTCTTTCCAGCCAGCTTCTTCAAGGAGCTGCTTAGCCTGTTCAGGATCGTTTGCCAGATTCTTCTGGAACCAGTCTTTTGCATCCTGATTGAAGTTCTGTACTGTATCGTAAATCATGGAATAAGCAGGCGCAATCAGTCCGTCAACAGATTCTGCCAAACCGTCTCTGTCGATAGCCAACGCTAATGCTTTACGAACGTTAATGTCGGAGAATACATCGTGGTCAGTGTTCATTTCGAAGTAAGCAATGTTCGGATATGTAGTATCAACCATTTCGATATCTTCATTGTCCTGCAGTTCCAGATACTGGTCGCTGCCTACGGACATCAGAATGTCTACGTTTCCAGCCTTCAGATCTTCTGTCTGGGTAAATTCTTCTACATTAAATCTTACCTTTACCGTTTCAAATTTACCAGCGCCCTGGTTTTTTACCAGCGGATTTGCGCATTTGAAGCCTTCGTTTCTTACAAGATTTACTTCAGAACCAGATACATATCCGTCTTCAGCCAGCGCATACAGTCCGTAAGGGTGGCATCCCCACATGAGCTCTTCGTCACTCATATTGTCCAGTTCATCTTTGTCGATTACAATTACGAAACCAGCACAGAAGTAATACAGCATGTCGGAACGGAATTCGGACAGGTGCAGTGTAACTGTTCTGCCTTCCCATTCCATGGATTCGATGTTGTCATAACCATCGTTATAAGGGCTGACTTTCTGTCCGTGTTCGATGGAAGCGATTACGTCTTCCGGTTCAACCTGTTCGCCAGTGGAATACAGCATTCCTTCCGGTACATCAAAGGTAGCAGTCTTTCCATCTTCGCTTACTTTCCAGTTAGTGCATACGTTGTCAGCTACATCGCCTGTTTCAGCGTTCCACTGGAATAAAGAAGCTGAGTTCAGTCCCTGTCCGCCTGCAGTGCTGTCCAGCTGGTAAGTATCCAGTCCGTACCATTCACCGTCAATAATGGTCAGCTCAGTCTTTGCAGAAGCCTCATCTCCGCCATCGCCACCGCCGCAAGCGGTCATGCTGAATACAAATACAGCAATCAGGCTCAATACCAATAATTTCTTTTTCATGTTGTCCTCCTCTTTTCATTGGGTTAGGATACCCTCTAGTTTTTTCTCTACCGAGGGCAATATATATTGCAATTTATATTACAACCATCTTTAATTTCCACTTAATCAGCAAGCGGATGGAAGCAGGAAACCTGATGTCCCGGTGCGATTATCGTATCCTTTGGCATCGTTGTCTTACATTCCTCAGTCGCATATTTACATCTGTCGCAGAATCTGCAGCCGACTCCGATATTGATCAGGCTGCCCGGATCGCCGCCCATGACCTCTTTCTTTCTGTCACGAAGATTCGGGTCAAGAATCGGCGCTGCGTTAAGCAATCCTCTTGTGTACGGATGCTTTGCATGTTCCGCGATTTCAAGGGTTGGTCCGAATTCCACCAGACGTCCCAGATACATGACAGCGATTTTATCGCTAATGTACTTGATGACGTTCAAATCGTGAGTGATTACCAAATAGGTCAGATTCAACTGTTCCTGCAGGTCAAGCAACAGGTTGAGAATCTGTGCCTGCACGGATACGTCAAGAGCACTGGTCGGCTCATCGAGAATCATCACTTTTGGATTCAGTGCCAGCGCTCTTGCGATAGCAATTCTCTGCAGCTGACCGCCGGATAACTGGTGTGGGAAGCTGTCCAGATATCTCTGGTCCATCTTTACCATTTCCAGTACTTCCTTAGCCTTCTGCTTTGCTTCGGCTTTTGGCACGCCGTGAATAATCATCGGACGCATGATGGAGCTTTCTACAGTCTGTCTCGGATTCAGGTTGGAAGCCGGGTCCTGGAACACGACAGCAATTTCGCTGCGAAGCTGCTTCATCTCAGCCCTGCTGGCATTTGCAAGGTCAATTCCGTTGATGGTAATGTTACCGCCGGTCATCTTAGTCAGGTTCAAAATTACACGCGCCAGTGTCGTTTTTCCGCTGCCGGATTCTCCAACCAGACCGACAATCTCACCTTCTCCAATTTCCAGGGAAATATCATCTACTGCCTTTACGTAGGTAGTTGTCTTTTTTACAAGGCCTTTAGAAATAGAAAAGTATTTTTTTAGGCCATCCAGTTTAATCATCACTTTCTCCATCTTACTTTTCTTCCTTTCCAGCCAAATGACAACGGCAGAAATGGCTTTCACTTACATAATTCATCGGAGGTGCTTCTTTGAAGCACACTTCCTCTGCAAACGGACAGCGGTTTGCAAAACGACATTCCGGTTTCTTCTCGGTAATACGAGGAACAGAACCCGTGATAGTCTGCAAACGCCCCTCCGCTTTGGTCTTGCTAGGCAATGCCTGCATGAGAAGACGAGTGTACGGGTGAGTTGGGTTTGCAAAGATTTCAAATACGTCTCCGCTTTCTACCATTTCACCGGCATACATGATACCAATCTTGTCTGCAATTTCTGCTACCAGACCAAAGTTATGGGTAATCAGCATAATTGCCGTATTATATTTATCTTTCAATTCTTTCATGATTTCCAGAATCTGCGCCTCGATCGTTACATCAAGAGCAGTGGTCGGTTCGTCTGCAATGAGCAGCTCCGGATTTCTGGATAACATCATAGCGATCATGACACGCTGACGCATACCGCCGGACAGTTCATGGGGAAAGCTCTTTACGCGTTCCTCCGCATCCGGCATCTTAACATCCTTAAATAATTGAGTTACTCTGTTCCATGCTTCTACTTTATCTACTTTGTCAAGCTGGATTGCTTCTGCAATCTGTCCGCCTACGGTGTACACTGGATTTAGGGAATCCAGCGGATTCTGGAAAATCATACCGATTTCTTTTCCGCGAATAGACTCCATTTCCTGCTGTGTACAGGTGCGCAGATCTTTGCCTTTGAACAGAATTTTTCCATGCATCTCCTCGTTGCCACCCGGCAGCAGATTCATGATGCTGTGGGCAACGGTGGATTTACCGCAGCCAGATTCACCGACTACTGCAAATACCTCGCCTTTATTTACTGTAAAGTTTACATCATTGACAGCAGAAAGGTATCCATCCTTTACTTTATAGTCGATGGACAGATGTTCAAGCTTTAATAATTCTTCACTCATTTCCATACTCCTTTCTTGCTTTACTGTGACTTCATATGCGGATCGAGGAGGTCTCTAAGACCTTCACCCAGCAGATTAAAGCCAAACGTAGTGTATACCAGTGCAATACCAGGGTACAAACTGAGCCAAGGCGCTCTGGTAATGGATTTGATACCTTCAGAAATTGCAAGTCCCCAGTCCGGTGACGGCGGCTGTGAGCCAAGTCCCAGGAAAGACAGCGTAGTTGTCGACATGATAGTTCCCGGCAGGTTTAAGGATACCAGAACAATCAGAGACGGAACTACATTTGGCAATATGTATCTGACCATTAGAGCAGCGTTGCTTTCACCAAAAGCTTTTCCGGTTTCAACAAACGCCATATTTCTAAGGGATAAGGTCTTTGCTCTTACTGCACGCGCATAACTTGCCCATGCAACGAGGGAAATTGCGATAATAGTGTTGGTCAAGCCTTTACCGATTAAGGTAACTACAGCCAGCGCCAGAATGGTTCCCGGAATACACCAGGTCAAATCTGTCAGGAAGGACAGGATTCTGTCAACCCATTTTCCAAAGAAACCGCAGGCAAGACCTACAACAACGCCGATAACAAGCTGAATACTGCCGCCCAGGAAGGCTACCCACAGAGCCAGTCTGCTTCCGTAGATAACGCGAGAAAACAAGTCTCTCCCCAGTGCGTCTGTACCAAACCAGCATTTTGCACTTGGCGCCTCATAGCGACCGCCAACGCCGTGTTCATTGACACCGTATGGCGCAATCACGTCTGCAAAAGCTGCTATAATAATGAGGGAAACCAGAACGAACAAACCAATCATGAAGTTTTTGTTCTTCCAGCACTCATAGAGTCTTTCTTTCCATTTTTTGTTCATCTTAGTTGTCACCTCCGCTCAATGATAATCTAATTCTCGGATCCAGGATACCCATGATGATATCACTGAGCAAGTTGCAGATTACGGTCAAAATCGCAATCAAAAGCAATACCGCCTGTACAACCGGCATGTCCTGAACGATAATAGAGTTGAGAAGGAGGTTTCCCATACCTGGCAAACCAAATATTTTTTCGATGATAACGGCACCAGAAATCAGCCAAGGAATTGACATGAACACCAGTGTAGTAACCAGAATTAATGAATTTCTAAGTACATGCTTAATCAAAACAGTTTTCTTTGGAAGTCCCTTTGCATAGGCTGTGGTTACATATTTTTCGTTAAAAACTTCCAATACTTCTGTTTTAGTGATACGGAGCGTCCCCCCCATACCGGTAAGTACGGTTACTGCAATTGGAAGTACCCAGTTTTCAGGCTGTGCATAACCACTAATTGGAAGTACACCAAGCTTTACACTGAAGAACAGGATGAATAGCGCTGCCAGCCAGAACGACGGCACTGCGGTGAGCAGCAGCGAAAAGTTAACTGTAAATCGGTCAAAAAAACCGTCTTTCTTTACCGCACACAACAGTCCCAGTGGCAAGGCAATCACAAGCTCCAAAATCAGCGACCATACACAAAGCGTTAAACTGTAAGGAATCCTCTGTTTCATTAAATCCCAAACATCACTCTTGTATCTTGTGGATGTTCCGAAATCTCCGTGGAGAATGTCTGACGCCCAGTTCTTGTACTGGGTAAAAAATGGCAGGTCATAGCCCATTTCATGGGCAATTTCTGCTTTTCTTTCTTCCGACACTTTACGGTCTACGACCATATCTACCGGATCACCTGGCATCATGTACATTAAGCTGAAAACCAGGAAAGATACGCAGATAACTAAAAGCAGTCCCTGCAGAATTCGTTTGATAGTATAATTTCTGATAATTACATCTCCCTTCTTTATTTGTTGCTAAATATAACATACAAAGAGCTAAATAAAATTCCCCTTACACTCTCTGATAAATTCTGTTGTAGCATCTCACGCCCCATGCTTTCCCATCTCTAAGGAAAAAGCGGAAGGAACTGACTCTTCGGGTCGGATCCTTTTCAGCAAATACCGCAAATGCCAAGCCGCCGCAGTATTTCAGGATTCCTTTCATCCCGTTATAATCCACCTTTAATATGCCGTCCTCATAAGTAACGATGGTATGTGCCGGCAGGCCTTCATTGCTGAAATAATCCCCGCAGAGCATTTCCGGCTGGCTGAACTCTTTGCCATTTGGCACGGTCCAATGATGTTTTGTTTCCAGCGGAAGTCCTAGTGCAAAATTATATAACACCCACAAAAATTCCTCTACATCGACATCGCCCTGATTGCAAAGGACAGTGCCGCTGTAGCCGGTTTCTGTAAATCCACCCATAGAAGATACGCCATGAAGTCCGCCGGTGTGCTGGCAAATCTGCATACCTCCAATCAGATTTTTCGTAAGACCTAAACAATAGAAGGGTTCCTTCCTAAGTGGGAATTCTCTTCCCACCATCAGTTCTACTGCTTCTTTCGGGATAACCTGGCTGCCTTCCCACATACCGTAATCTGCCAGCATCTTGTAATACCTGGTCATATCGCTTGCTGTGGACTTTACACAGGCGCAGCCGCGGAAAGGCGGAAGCACCGACCAATTGTCATCCTCGTACATTTTGTTTTCTTCATAGTCTTTTTCAAAAAGACTGGTAATATTACCCTGTGCCAAAATCTTTGCCTCACTTGCGTCGAGATCCAGAACAGAGCGAGTCATGCCTAAAGGTTTAAATATCCGTTCAGTCAAAAACTCTTCCAAGGTGATTCCTGCTGCCATATCCACTACATAGGAGAGCAGTGCATAGCCGTCATTGGAATAACTCATGAATTCGCCTGGAGCACCAAGCGGCGTATAATCGCCCTGTGCCAGATAATCCACAAGCTGATCAATGGTTTCCATCTTGTTCGGCGCTGTTTTTACCATATGGCGATACCAGTCATTGTCCTCTTCGGCACTGTTCATCGCGATGGACCATTCCAGCGGAGGAAGAGGCGGAATACCTGCTCTGTGCATAGCGATGACTCTCAGTGTCACGCATTCATCCGGTGCGCCTGGAATATGTAAACTTGGAAAATACTTGGTAATCGGATCATCCAGGCTCAGCTTGCCTTCTGCATGAAGAATACAACATGCCAGCGCTGTCATGGATTTGCTCATAGAGGCTATGCCAAAAACCGTATTTTCGTCTGTCGGCAAATTCTTTTCTATACTTCTATATCCGAAGCCTCTTTCGAAGATGGGTCCCTCTGGTCCGCGAAGGGATACAGCCATGCCCGCATATCCTTTTTCCTGAAAAAGCTTCTCTAAATACTGATTCAATACTTCTTTATCCTGTTTCATTGTCTTTCCTTTTGTCTGTCCATACGTCATTCGAACTTATAAAAATAATCTGACAGATTATTTGCATATATAAACAGCAATTTTTATGCCAAACTTATTTATCTAAATTCCTGACGTACTTCTAACGATTTTCTATCCTTAATGCACCCCATAATAGGATACATTAATAATTAAATCCTGTTTCAACTCATTTTAATCTTCTTCCGCTGAACAAAATCACTTTTTCAGCAAGCACTTCCATCGGATCTACATAAAAATCTGACAATCCGTTATCGGCTTTGATGACGGACAGTTCCGTGCATGCCATAATTGCTTTTTGGCAGCCGGCACTCTTTACCGCTTCTTCAATTCTATCCCAAGAGGCTGCATCCCAGACAAGTCCACTCTTAATTCGGTCATAAATCTGATACATGACTTCCTTTTGTATTTCCTCAGACGGCGCATAAGCTGTAAGCCCCGCCGCTTCCATATGTTTTTGATAGAGTCCTGTTTTGATGGTCCCATCCGTTGCAAGGACAGCAACTTTTGCGCCCGGCGTTTCTCTTGCAATGGCATCAACAGTTTCTTTAATCATGTGAATAAAAGGAACCTTGAGTTGATCTACCATCATTTCTCCAAAGAAATGTGCTGTATTGCAGGTAATACAAATCGCTTCGCACCCGCAGTTCTCAAGAACTTTTGCGTCTTCCAAAAGCTGAGAATACACTTTATCATATTCACCGCTTAAAATGGCGCCAGTTCGATCCGGCATAGATGAATCACTGTAAATGACCATCCTTACATGATCCTGGTCGCAATCTGCAGCAGTCTTTTCTGTTACAAGTTTATAAAAGAGCTGCGATGCCATCGGTCCCATGCCGCCTAACACTCCAATCTTTTTGTCCATATTGTTACTTCTCCTTATTTTTTAGGCTGTCTTAATTTAAAGAGCAATTTATATGCCAATTTTACCACAGTATTCAATTTTTTTATATCGCTGTTTTCCCCCTTTTTCATCACGCTTCTTCCAGTATTTTGTGTTATAATCCTATTAAATCATATTTCACCACATTTTCCCTTTTGTTTTTGCTCGTTTTAGGCTATACTATTCTTATTAAATTATCCCGTGCATTTTTTGCTCAAGCGAGGTGTTTTCATGAACAATTCAAAAAGAGTTATCATTATATATAGAACGTCCAACAACAAGAACGCTATTGATTTTATCAAAAATAATCTGGAGGACATCTTTGGCGAACATATCGTATTCACCAACTGCTACTTAAACGATTTGGCAGATGGACAGAAACTCCATGCCGATGCTTTTCTTGCCATTGACGAATACATTTACCAGCAGGCCTCCGCCTACATCAGAGATTTCAACAAAATCATCAAAATCACCAGAAGTCCGGAGCGTGAAGCGCTCAAAAAAATTTCCAAAATCCCAGCTGGAACCGATGTCCTCATCGTCAATGACTCCTATAACAGCTCCCTTGATACACTTAACTCCTTTTACGAGGTGGGCATCAGCCATATCAATATGATTGCTTTCGATGAATCCTTAGCACACACCGGTATTTACAGTCATTTAAACATTGCCATCACACCGGCAGAGCCGCAATTGGTTCCTTCTCATATCAAAGAAATCATCGATATCGGCTATCGCCAGGTCAGCTTTGAAACCATGTTCAAGCTGATGAAGCT
>NZ_CALPCF010000021.1:0-44793 GCF_943192965.1 Senimuribacter intestinalis | reverse complement strand
GATTGTCTGGATTGTGAAATTAACATGGCGATGGAGGCACTAGAGAAAACGAGATGGATACCATGCAGTGAGAGACTTCCGGAAATAGCTGGCAGATATCTTATAAGCAGAACGGATTATGATGGCGTTAATGACAAAATTGTCAAACTCGTAGATGTTTTTGATTTTGACACAGAGAACAGATATGATGCCGGATTTTTTGCAACGGAAGTTGACGCATGGCAGCCACTGCCTGAACCGTGGGAGGGAGAAGATGAATGATGTGCTTTTGTCTTCCCAGAAAATGGATTGGTGTACACCGCAAGACTTCTTCAATAAGCTAAACGAAGAATTTGCATTTGCGCTTGATGCAGCGGCAACTAATAAAACGGCGAAATGCAGCATTTATTATACGCCTGAAACAGACGGGCTTTTGCAAAGCTGGGACTGCGGCGGGACGGTATTCTGCAATCCACCTTACGGCAGAGAACTTAAAAACTGGGTCAAAAAGGCATATGAGGAATCAAAAAAAGGAATAACAATCGTTCTTTTGATTCCAGCGAGAACAGATACAAGCTATTTTCACGATTACATATACGGAAAAGCGGAAATCCAGCTGATCCAGCGCCTTTTCCGTCAATGTTGGTGATCTATAGGGGAGGTGAATAGGAATGACAGACTATGAAATGATTTTAATTTGTGCCTTGCGATACGCTTTAGGCAGGAGAAGTTACATGGTCTGGATAGTAACGAACTACATTGATGCTGTTATTCAACTTGAAGGTTTGTCTGACATATGTAAAGCAGCCATGATTACAGAAATAGAGCAAACACCAGACTACGGAGACAGTTTTGTCAAGGTAAGGGCGAAATACCCCGAAGCTATTCTAATCCGATTAGAGGATAAAATGAGCCGCCTAGAGCAGCTTATGCAGCACGGCAATAGGCGGGTGAAAGATGAATCTGTGGAGGACACTCTGCTGGATTTGGCAAATTACTGCATTATGGAACTTGTGGAGAGAAAAAATGATACCAAGAGCAAAGAAAAAGAAGCAGAGTAAACCGCAGCGGAAGCCGCCCGACTATGTCAGAGAGTCGAATTACTTAAACATGGCAATCGTTTTCAGAACCTTGTGGACGGTCTACGGCTGGCGCAGCAAGAGGATAGCGGACTTTCTGGGCGCTTATCTGGCTTTAATGGCAGAGGTAGCAGACAAGCGGACAAGTGTATGGGAGCAGGTCAAGGACTGCAAAGACCTGACCGGAATAGATGTTAAGCAGCTGCTTGACGATTTAGAAGGGAGGTAAAGCATGAAAAAATTTTCATGGATTAAGAAAATAGAATGTGATGAGTCGATGGCGAACAGGAAAGGGTACATACCTTGCAACAACCAGTGCAGGACATGCCACGCGGCTATCATTACGGACGTAAACGGAGACCGGGCACATTTCCCGGTGACAAAGCAGGGAGGAAAAAGGCTTGATTGAACAGTATTATCACTATGACACGGCAAAACTGCTTGCAGAATATAATCACAACAAAGCTGTTTTAAAATCGCTTAGGGAGCAGTACAATGCTTTAGATGGGGCAGGCGGCATGGATTACAGTAGCGGTAAGGTATCAGGGTCAAAGGGGACTGATGCGTTGGAAAAAACAGCACTTAGGCGCATTGACTTAGCTGCTAAGATTGAGGACTACGAGCACGACTTAAAGAGGATTGATGATTGTATGTCGCAGCTTACAGAGACAGAACAAACTGTATTAACGGAGTTTTTTCTTAAAGGTCAGACTAAAACTGCCGCAGTTTATCATCTTGCGGAGGCGCTACACCTTGAACAATCTGCGATCTATGACATACGGAAAAGGGCACTGAATAGGTTTCAGCATTTAATTTTTGGATAGTATTAAACCGGGTCAGTTTCGACCCGGTCTTTCTACACTTCAAACCCGTTAATTCCCATAAACCACTTAATTCCGAATGATTCTACAAAGGCGCTGTCTCCGTTTCCATCGGTTTCTATGATTAGGCTGTTCATGGTGATTAAATAGGTGATAACTGCTGTAATTGCAATGATTGCGGTAATTTTTAAAATTCGTTTCAAGGTGTTCCTCCTTACTCTACTTTAAATGTCACTTTGTGATCTAGATTTTCTTTGATAAGCAACTGTTTTACATTATCAACAGATATATTATTATCAAGTGCTGCTTGCACGACGTCAACAAGTTTTTTGCCGTCAAGATATGCCCATACTGTTTTAATTTTCCTACGTTTCATATCATATTTTCCTCTCTTTCTGCCGGGATTAGCCGCCCGGCGTTTCGGCTTATTCCCACCATGATTTCTCAATGTCAAGCACAAAATCATAATGCGGTTTTTTTGTTTTGATTTGATTAAATGCCTTTATGGCATCGCTACGCCGTTTTCCTTCGTACTTTGTGGAGCTGATGAGATGCGATGTTCCATCGGCATAAATCCGTTTTTCTGTCAGGAAATAATACACCTTATCTTTGTATCGTTTTTCACGCTTTAGTGTGATAGTGGTGCGGCTGTCCATCAGTGACAGGTCAACGGCTCTTGCGGCTAACTCATTGCGATGTTCCTTGACCTTTAAAATCATGTTTTCAAGGTACTTTATTGCGTCGACAGCATATTTATCGTGCCGCTGAAGTTTGTCGATGTTTGCCGTTGTTTTGGGGTCAAATAATGTGATATATATTTGCTCTGTATATGTTCCGTTTCTGTATTCCATGTGTTTCCTTCCTTTGGGGCTGACCTTATGCGGTCAGCCTCTTTTCTCTTGATTCTCCGTCTGCTTCAAACTGTACGCCGTACATGGTGCGGATTTCGTCCAGTCCAAACTGTTTCTTGTTGCGTTTCTTGTAATCAGCTGGGGCAAGATACCAACATAATTTCTTGCTGTGCCATTTGAAACCAATTTCTTTCAGCTGGTCTTTATGCGGCTTAGTTTCGCCGGATACCCATACAAAGCAGCCGATAATTTCAATGTGTACGCCGTTCATTCTGATGAGGGTTTCCATCATATTTCTGAATGCTTCCGGTGCTTCGTTATTTTCTTTTTCGTAGGTCTTACCTTCTTTTGTTTTGTGGATATCTTTTACCATCTTAAAAAGGTCGTCATACTCTGCGTTGATGGCTTTCATGGTTTCAAGGTCGCCGCCTCTGTCCGGGTGGTTTGCCATTGCTAATTTTTTGTACTGTGCTTTCAGGTCTTCTAAAGTTTCGATGTTCTTAAAAAATCTTGTATTCATCATTGTTCTGTTCCTTTCTTTATGATACTTTATAAAGTATGCTATATTTTTTAGGGAACCTATTCATTCCCTAAAAATTTTTCGACTGCTTCCAAAAAAATGCTATTCATGGATATGTTTTCTTGTTTGCATTTCTTTTTAAATTTTTCACCGATTTCTTTCGGAATCATTGCGGTAAGTCTACAGTAATTCTCTCGGTTCCAACGGTTCTTTACATCTGAGCTTGTTTTTCCTATTGCAATCACCGCCTTTTTGTGTTATTATGATGTCAAGAGGAGTGAGCCTTACGGCAAGCTTCGGATTACGTTTGACCGCTACCGGGTGCGAGCCGTTGCGGTCTTTTTATTTGTCGAAATCGTAATCCTCAATACACCTTTTGAAAGTGTAATTGTGATTCGCATCGTTCAAATTCCTTTCTGTAAGGTTCTCGCTTCCGCTTACCCCTCTTTAAAAGGCTTGCCGCTTGGCTTCGTCCTCTTGACATTTTCATAATAGCATACTTGCAAAAGTATGTCAACCCCTTTTCAAAACTTTTTTTAATAAATTCAATAAACGTTGAAATTCTAACGGTATTCCCGCAAAACTTTTTCTTGAACCCCTTAAAACACCGGAAAAACACCGTAAATTTTTGGGCTTTTTCCGTGGTATAATGATATTGTGGAAATGATGGGAAAACCTAATCTACAGTGTTCTCCCACATTTTACATAATTGGTTCATTGTGTTTTTTCCTTTCACACATACCCCGGTCAATCTACAGCCGGGGTTTTGTGTTGGGGATAAACAAGCACACAACAAGTAATCACAAGGGAAAAAAACAGAATATGAATTTTGATAATATTTATAAACACCATTGCAAGAAATGAGTAAGGAGATAAACAACATGGGAAAGGTTTTGCCAATGTCGCAGGCAGTCGGGGAATTGACCCGCATAGGAAAGACTACCTGCATAGATGAGGCAGGGAACAAAATTAGAACACATTCGGGCGTTAAGAATCCGGGGGCAGGTCAAGGAACACTATCAGGAAAGCCTAAAGCCTTTAGCACACCGGAAGACTTAATAGATACATTTAGTGACTTTATAGAGCATGTAAGACTAAACGAGTACAGCATATATCCAACAAAGGCGAATTTTGCTAGATATCTACAAATCACGCCGAGAACGGTATATAACACGCTGGAGATATATTTTCCCGAAATCAAAAAGATGTACATTGATATGCTGTCAGACTGCTTGACAGAGGGCGCAAGCCTTGGGAAATATGAGAAAACTATGACAATCTTCTGTCTGAAAAACTGGTGCAACTGGGCAGACAAGCAAGAAAATGTCAATACCGAAATCAAGCCAAAGCTGGCAGACAAAGCGACCGCCGACAAGTTAATCAAGCAGTACACAGAGCGGCAGAAATAGCGGTATAAGTATTCTGTATTGGTGAATAATGTGTATAAAGTACCGGGAAATGTCGGGGTAACACCATGAAAATGACGTATATTTATACATTTGATACATTTTAACTATTCCCAACATGACAATTTTCGGAATAGTTAAGGTCCTGAAAACGTTGGAAATGCTATGAAAATGTAACGATATTAGTATACACCACCTATGCACACAAGATATAGTACATGACAGCATGTGCAGTGTCTGCCGCTGATGAATAATGTTGCAGTGTCCGGCAGATTTTTTATTGCATATTTTACGAATAGAAAAAAGGATATACCAATTTCGCCATGATGGGTAGGAGTGGGGGTAGGATACCACATCGTAACGCGCCCCACTCGTTCGCGCCAGCGGGTAGGTAGTACATGCGTACATTTCCAATCAAATCTAAAACATCCCACTGGTCGAATATTTCATCAGTATAAAATTATAAAAATTTGAGGGAAAGATGGAAAAGCTTAGGATTAGGATTAAATCAGAAAATGGAGAAATAGTCTGCTGCTGTTTGGCAGCGGCTTTGATGAGATGCAATGATGATTGTGATATCGTCACAGCAAAGATAGACAAGCTGCAAGGCAGCGAATGGTGCATGAAGCACAATAAAGAGGTGAGGTTGCATGAGTAAACGTGATGACGCCTTGCGTGCAATACTCCAAAATGATTATTGTACATATTGTGAATTCGTGAATACAGGTTGGATTCCGTCAAAGTTTCATCGGTATTTGTGTGATAGGGTGCAGGTTTTTTTAGAGAGAGAAACGGATAATGCGTATGATATTTTAGTATTATCGACACCGCCGCAGCATGGAAAGTCCATGACTGTAACAGAGACCCTTCCGTCATGGTATCTTGGTAGAAATCCATTGCATAGAGTGATAGAAGTGTCTTACTCGGAGACATTTGCTGAAAAGTTTGGACGGCGTAATCGCGCAAAGATTGAAGAGCATGGCAATGAGATATTTGGAATAAAACTGGCAAAATCGCCGAATTCAGCTGTTGAGTTTGAATTAGATAATCATAAGGGCGGAATGATATCAAGAGGTGTGACTTCCGGTGTTACCGGTAACGGAGCAAATCTATTTATCATTGATGACCCGGTCAAAACACAACAGGAAGCTGATTCTGAAAGCTATAGAGAAAGAATTTGGGACGAATGGAATTCATCGTATAAAACCAGACTTGCGCCGGGCGCTAAAATCATTGTCATTATGACAAGATGGCATGAAGATGACCTTGCGGGTAGAATTATTGCAAGAGAAAAGAATGTTGAAATCTTGAATCTGCCGTGTGAGGCGGAGGAAAACGACCCGCTTGGAAGAAAAGTCGGAGATGCGCTTTGTCCGGAAATCAAGAAAGATAATAAATGGCTTGCCGATTTCAAAAGTGGTTACACAGATGGAACAAGAAGCTGGAACGCATTGTTTCAAGGAAGACCCACTTCTGCGGAAGGTAATATGCTAAAACGTGAGTGGTGGCAATACTACGATGAACTTCCTGATATTGTCGACTGGGTAATGTCTGTTGACGCAACTTTCAAAGATGGTAAAGACAATGACTATGTAGCAATACAGGTTTGGGGCAAGACAGGCGCAAATATGTATCTTGTTGATGCGGTGAAGCGTCACCTGAATATGCCGGACACCGTCAGAGAGATACTTAGGCTTAGGGCGATGTATCCAAAGTGCCTTTCTACTTTGATAGAGGATAAGGCGAATGGTTCCGCTATCGTACAGGTATTAAGGCATGATATAGCGGGAATTATTCCGATAACCCCTGAAGGTGGTAAGGTTGCTAGAGTCAATGCTGTTTCCGGTGCGATTGAGTCAGGCAATGTGTATTTACCAAGAAACAAACCGTTTACAGATGAGTTTGTCGAAGAATGTGCGGCATTTCCGCGCGGTTCACATGATGATCAAGTAGACGCTATGTCACAGGCTTTAAACAGGTTAATCTATAGCAAATCAGAACATAAGCCATCAGCAGCAGAACCCCCTTTGTATAGGATGTTTCCGGGGCTGAAAAAGAAACGAAAGTCAATAGATAGAGGTGAAAAAGTCAATGTTATATAGTTTAGTTGCGGCAGTAGTGATACTGGCGTTTTTTAATGCCTTAATTGTGCCGTTTATTGTGGTTCAGTACTTCCTGAAAGGCTACAACATTAATGCGGAGGTGAAAGTAACTGTTCCGACTGTGAAAAATATCGTAAAAAGAACGAAAAAACCAAAGATTGATGAGAAGACAGCAGCACTTTTAAGGAATATAGACCGTTATGACGGTACGTCCGGAGGTCAGGAGGTTATCTAATGAAAAAGCAAGATGAAAATCTGACTAAAATTTGGAAAAGATATCAGAAATGCAAGGATTATTTAGATAAAAAGTCCTTGATTAAGAAGACTAACGAGAATTGGAACTTTTACATAGGAAACCAGTGGGAAGGTATGGAAAGTGGCGGTGAAAAACTGCCAGTTCTCAACTTTATCGAACCAGTCATCAAGTATAAAGTCGGCGTTGTGTCGCAGAACATGATGACCGCGGTATATTCCGACCTAAATTCCAACAAGGATACGCAAAAAATTTGTGAAATCCTAAACAAAATGTTTGTAGAAAGCTGGGACAAGGGCAAAATGAATGCCTGTGCATGGGAAGTCATAGAGGCTGCTGCGGTGCAGGGCGATGCTTATGCTTTTTGGGGCGAATGTGATTCCAAAGTACCGCCACAGGTGCTTGCGAATACAACCGTTTTACTGGCAGATGAGAATATCACAGATATACAGACCCAGCCGTATGTTTTGATAGTTGAACGTCTTAACGTGGAAAGCGTGCGCAAGATTGCAAAGGAAAATGACATATCGAAAGAAAAACTTGAACTGATTCGTTCTGATGATAATAAAGATGTGCAGATAGTCAATCAGGACGAAGTTACCGATAAGATTACGTCAATCCTCTGTATGAGCAAAAATGCAGAGGGCTACGTGGAAATTGCAAGGTCGACTAAAAATGTTGTGTACGAACCTGCACATGTTGTTAGAGGCACGAACGATGCTGGAGAATATACCGGAACTGGGTTGCGCTCTTATCCTATTGTGCCGTTCATTTGGAAGAAACGTCCAAACTCAGCACGTGGAGTATCTGAGGTTGCGCAGCTGATTCCGAATCAGCTTGAGGTCAATAAAACCATTGCAAGACGTTCCGTAACCGTCAAGCTGACTGCATATCCACGAATCGCATATGACAGAAACGCTGTTACAAATCCAGAGGATTTGGACAAAACTGGGGCACCAATTGAAGTGAACGGCGGCGCTCAGTCTGTCAACCAGATGGTTTCGTATTTGAATGCAACAAACATTTCCTCCGATGCGGACAAGCTACTCAGCGACTTGCTTACCATGTCAAGAGAACTAGCAGGCGCAGGAGATTATGCAACTGGTAACGTCAACCCAGAGCAGGCATCGGGGCAGGCTATTTTAGCGGTCAGAGACCAAGCGCAGATTCCTCTGAATAAGCAGATATCCCAATATCAACAGTTTGTAGAAGATGTGGCGCTGCTTTTTTTTGATATCTGGGTAGCATTCAATCCAAACGGTCTAAATTATGAAGGTTTGCTGGAAGATAGTGCAGACCCAATGTTGCAGAATATGCCTGATATTATTCCAATTGAGCAGGTAGAGTCTATCAGACCTTCTGTAAGGGTTGATGTGTCACAGGATAATGCCTGGTCGAAGCTGGCAGAACAGCAGTGGCTGGACAACGTATTTGAACGACAGCAAATTACATTTGAGGAATATGTGGAACTTTGCAACAGTAATGCAGTACCAAAGGCGAAATTGCAGGCGGTGCTGAAAAAGCGGCAGGCAATGCAGCAAGAGCAGCAAATGATGCAGCAGATGCAAGAACAGACTCCACAGGAGGAAGTTCCGCAAGGGGAAATGTTAATAGGGTAAATTGAGGCGGCACTGCCCGTCTCTTTTTATAGATTTTTTAAAAGGAGATAACGAAATTATGTTAAAAAACATGTTCACACAGCACCTTGATATTGACGATGGACTTAGTATTTCAGGTGCAGGCGCAGAAGAGCCGGAAGTCGCCGAACCGGCAGAAGGTGAAGAAGGCGCAGAAGAACTGGAAGTCGCCGAACCAGTCGTGGAAGAAGGAGAACCTTCAAACAAAACAGCGGAGGATTCAGCGTGGGCAGCAATGCGCAGGCGTGCGGAAGAGGCGGAAGCTAGGCAGGCAGAAATAGAAGCGCAGAACGCAATGATGGCAGAAGCACTCGGCATGTATTTTGAAGGTGACCCAATGGAAATGGCGATACAGGCTAGAGCGAATGCAACAGGTGTATCACCAGAAGTTGAACGGGCACGCATGCAAGCAGAGATGGAAAGAAAAACCACCGAAGCTGAAAATGTGAACCTGAAAAATGAATTACAGCAAATCAAAATTGAACGAATGATGGAACAAGGCTTGGCTGACATTCAGCAGATTGACGCAAATGTAAAAGACCTCACAGACCTTGGCGAGGACTTCCCAAAATATATTGCTGCAGGGCTGTCCTCTATAGATGCGTATTTTGCCGTGAAGGCGAAAGAAGCTAAAACGAAGGTCAATCCGCCTAAACCGATTGGAAGTGTAAACAGTACAAAGGCAGAAAGCGATTACTTCACAAAAGAGCAAGTAGAAGCCATGTCTGATGAGGAATTGGAAGCAAACTTTGAAGCCATTGAACGTTCATTGAAAAAATGGTAAAGGAGTGAAAATTTATGTCTTACAAGAATTTTGTGCCTAGAGTATGGGCAAAGAAAATCCAGCATGAACTGGAAAGAAAAATGGTGTTTGCAGAAGACTGCAACAGAGAGTATGAAGGTGAGGTTACCAATATCGGTGACACTGTCAAAATCCTTGGCGTGGGCAAACCGACAATCAAAACACAGGTTGGCGGAGATATCGTATTGACCGGTGCTGAAAAGGTTGAATCCACTGCGGTATCTATGCCAATCAACCATATTGCTTACTTTGACTACATGGTAGGCGATATTGACAAATTGCAGGCAACTGGCGGTATCATGGAAGCGCTGAACAAAGAATCCAGCCTTGGAGTTGCGAACGAGATGGACAAACTCATTTCCGAAGTAGCAAGAGACAAGCTGGCAGTAAGATTTAATCCTACAGCTACAGCAATCACAAAAGACAATGTTTTGTCTACGATTGATGCTGCCCTTGTAAAACTGTATGACAACGATGTGCAGCCGAACGATGAAATCGTTATGACTGTAAAACCGTGGTTCTACATGATTTTAAAGCAGGCTTATACTGCGCTTGACACCGACAACAGTAAGATGCTGGAAAACGGCAAAGTGGGTAGATACGGCAATGTGATTGTGAAGATGAGCAACAACGTTGCACAGGATACAAACAGCAATGACCTTGTCATGATCCGAACCAAAAAAGCGATTGCATTTGCAAATCCGAAGGTACATACAGAGCCGTACAGACCAGAAAAAGCATTTGCTGATGCGGTGAAAGGTTTTGCACTGTATGACACTAAGATTGTCAGACCAAAAGAGCTAATCGTGCTGAACTGTAAAGCAGCGTAAGAAGGGAGTGAGAAAATATGGCAATTAAAAATATTGATTTTCAGAAAGTGAATCTGAACGAAGGAAAGCTGGTACAGCTGACTGCTGCCACTGCGGCGGCAGATGGCTTTGCCATTGATTTTAGCCAGCAGGACGAAAGAACAGTATTCCTGTTTCAGAATACCGGATCTGCAGCGGCTAACGTAAAAGTAAAGCAGGGTAACGGCATTCAGGGTGTTGCTGACCTCGATGCTTTTTCTATTGCAGCAGGTGGCATTGCTGTGTTTAGGCTGGATTCCGGTGCATTTAAACAGGTTACTGGCGAAAATAAGGGAACTGCGGTATTCATTCCGTCTTCCACCGATGTAAAAGCGGCAGTCATTGTATTGCCGTAAGAATTTGGGCGGGCATTGTCCCGCCCCTTTTTAAAAGGAGGGTCAGTATGACATTTGGAGACCTGAAAGACAAATTAAGAGATATGGGATTTGAAGAAGACGCAAGTATGGACGAGTATAAAGAACTCGTTATCAATGCAATAAATCGTTCCATAGAGATTATTAAAAATACGGTAGTAAGCAGACTGGAAGGGGTGAATCCGGAAGCCTTTGCCCTTGACATTGACTCGGACGACGAGACAGAAATAGACCTTCCAGCAAAGGTAACTATGTTGCTTCCGCTTCTAAGTGCTTACTATATTTGGCTTGATGACGACGAACGGAAAGCGGTTATGTATTATAACCAGTATGATGATTTGTGCAATCAGATTTTTTCTGAGCGTATGAATGGCACGAAGATGACAATTACAGGAGGGTATAGGTTTGGCTAAGATGAATATTCCAAACCCGCCAACGTTAAGTTACGCTTATTATGATAATTTGCTGGGGGCAGATTTTTCCTGCGATTCAACCGAATGCAATAGGAAGCGTTCACCGGATACGCTGAATATGATAAGTGACAATGGGGGAAATCCGGTCAAAAGGCTTGGGTGGAGAACCAAATATAGCCTTGGCGAAAATGAGCAAATTCTTAAACTTTATATAGATTCAGACTTACTGTATGCTATAACAACCGCTGGCGTGTATCGCATTACAGCAGATACGGTGACAAAGTTAGTTGATAAGACTATTGAAAATGCAGAAATTATAAAATTCAATGGTAAGGTGTATGTCTTTGCAAATGGCATTTACGAGATAGGTAGCACATTCAAGGACGCACTGTCTGACGCATATGTGCCAGAGACGATTATTTCAAGAAAACCTGACGGCACAGGCGGCACGTTTCTTGACAGCGTGAATCTGTTTACGCCGAAAAGAACGGTGTCTTTTTTGGGAGATGATACGAGCAAAGTGTATAACCTTGTGCCGGAAAAAGACAGAACGGAAAACGCATACAAGTACATTGTGGCAACATCAGTTAAGGTAGAAGTGCAGGGCGCGGACGGTATGTTTACAGAAACTACGGAATATACGCTTCCGACGGCAGAAACAGTAACGGCACGTGATGTTGACGGCAGCATGAAAACATTTTCTGTTTGTGCACCGTATGTTACGTTTGCACAGGCGCATGCCCCAGTGGTAACAGGACAGGATAATGTAAGAATCACCTATGAAGCCTTTGACGCGAACGTGGAGGACGGCAGTATGAAAGGCTTGTACAAAAAGGAACGTGTAGAACTGCTTTCAACTGGTGTTGTAAAATCCTATGGTTATGTTGCAGCAGACAGATTATTCTGCGTGGTAGGCGGCACAAAGGTCTACTACTCAGATGTAAATAAGCCAGCTTATTTCCCTGACGACAATTACTTGACGGTAGGTAATGATGGCGAAATCAAAGGACTACACCGTGTAGGGCAGTACCTTGTAGCCATCAAAAATGAAATCAGCGTGGAAAGTACCATTTACCTGATTGAAGGAACACAGTTTGATGGTCAGACTGCGTTTTCTGTAACACCTGCTATTGCTGGTGTCGGCGCAATATCAGGAAATTCTTTTGATACGCTGGTGGACGAACCGTTATTCCTTGCAAGAACGGGGATTTATGCAATTGCAAGTACATATATCAGCAGTGAAAAAGTAGTAAGGAATCGTTCTATGTTGATTGACAAAAGATTGTGCAAAGAACCGACGCTTGAAAATGCAGTGGGGATTGTTTGGAACCGGTACTACATTTTATCCGTCAATGGACATGCATATGTACTGGACGGACGCAAGAAATCCAGCGAACGGGGCAGGAATACTGATTATGTGTACGAAGCATATTATTGGGAAAATATACCTGCAACCTGTTTCTTTACTTACGCCAATGAACTGTGGTTTGGTACGGTAGATGGCAGGATATGCAAATTTAATACTGATATAGATGATATTACAGCGTACTGTGATGATGGAACGGAAATGGTTGATAATGATGGGAAATTGTTATTGACTGGCGGTATTGCGATTCCCTGCAAGTGGAGTACGCCTCTTGACGGTGATGGATACCCGCAGTATTTTAAAACACTGAACAAGAAAGGTAATGTCCTGACACTGCTACCGTATGACAGGAGTTCAGTTACGATATCTTTTTCTAAAGATGGAAACCCGCCGATTGAAATCGGCACGTGGCAGATGGACATTTTCAACTGGAAGGTAATTGATTTTAGCCGTTTTACTTTCAACAGTAATTCATCAGCGCAGGACGCATTTCTGCGAAAAAAGGTCAAGAAATACAAACGGCTACAGGTGATATTTGAAAATGATGCCATTTATGAACCGTTTGGAATTATTGGCTATACAAAGACCTACAGCATAGGCAATTTTGCAAAGTGAGGTAGATTATGTTAGAAAAAATTACGAAACAGGCAGTGAACGCAAATAACGTGAAATCAACACCCGGTCAGAGACTTACCGGAACAGTGTCTGAGAATAAACATGTGTTTGACAAATTCCCAGAACTGATTTCTTCGGCACTGAATTCCATCATTGATGCGTTGCAGTCCGTAGCAGAGGGAGACAGCGGCGCAGACTGCATCAATGTCACACCCATAGAGGGCATATCTGGTACGACAGTACAAGGTATTCTGGGTGCATTTAAAGCTATGATTGATGATGTTTACACAAAAGGTAGCGTTGATGATAAACTGGACGAAAAGGCTGATAAAACGACTGTGAATATGTCTTTAAAAGAGATTTCTCTTGATCCGGTAACAGGAATTTGGACATTTATAAGGCAAAACGGAACATCGTTTACGATTGATACGTTGCTGGAAAAAATTATTGTAAATTTTAGGTATGACAAAACGACACAAAGTATCATCTTCACTGCATCAGATGGTACGTTGCAGCCGGTATCCTTATCAGATTTTATTGCCGAAACGGAGTTTGCAAACTCGGATACAATTGAGATATCCGTAAATGACGGCGTAGTAAGCGCTCATATCAAGGAAGGCGGCATCAGTGATGATTTGCTTTCATCTGCGCTGAAATCTGCTCTAATCGGTTATCGTGACGATGCACAGGTGGCGGCGAGAAATGCAGCAGCATCGGAGACCAACGCAGGACAGTATGCGGCGAGTGCAGCAGCGTCACAAGTGGTGGCAACGCAGAAAGCAGAAGACGCTGGAAATTTTGCGGGTTCGGCGGAACAAAGTGCGCAGGAGGCAGATACTGCGGCAACAATGGCGAAAAGCTATGCTGTGGGAGGCACAAATTCCCGTGCGGGGGAAGATGCAGACAACGCAAAGTATTATAAAGAACAGGCAGGATTATCTGTGGAGGCAGCGGCAGGAAGTGCCGACATAGCGCAGAAGGCAGCAACTACGGCAACAGGTAAAGCTGATGCTGCAAAGATAAGTGAAAATGCGGCAAAAGTGGCAGCACAGACAGCGGAGACAAAGGCGACGGAGGCAGAGGATAGCGCAACTGCTGCTTCTTCTTCGGCGACTTCTGCGTCCGGTTATGCGTCTACAGCGCAGGTAAAAGCAACAGAGGCAGCAGATAGCGCAACTGCTGCAGCGGCAAGCGCATCTTCTGCGCAGTCCAACAAGACTGCAGCAGTGAACGCCAAAACGGCAGCACAAGCGGCGCAGGCAGCTGCGGAACTTGCAAGAGATGAGGCACAGGAAATTGCGGGAGGTGATTATGCAACAAATACATCTCTTAATAATCATATGCAGAATGTTGACCTGCATTTTACGACAGGAGAGAAAGCAAAGCTTTTAAACGTGCCTGCAAATACCAATACTGCACTTTCTAGCAAGGTTGATAAAGTGACAGGAAAAGGATTATCCTCCAACGATTACACAGATTCGGACAAAGCAAAGGTACAAAGTGCATTGCAATCTGTTCCCCATGCGAATGCGACTACATATGGCATTGTTAAAACTGTGAATAATGTAAATGAATTTTGGGGCTCCGAGGATACAGATGCAGTTACTGTAGGATTTTATAAACAAGCGGCGGACGAAATAGAAAAGATGATTAGCAATAAAGCTGACAAACCAGCAATATCGTATACGACTTTATCTGCAAACGCTTGGAACGATAAGCAGTACAGCTTTGAGGACAGTTATCCGAAAGCGACTTACGATTTATCAGTCGAACCGGATAGTACGTGTACGGAGGCGCAGCTTGACGCATGGAGTAGCGCAAGGATTGTGGGAAGTTCCACCGGGAATGTACTGAAAGCTTTTGGCGATGTGCCTACGGTGGATATCCCGATAATTTTGGAGGTGAAAAAGAAATGAGTATTAGTGTGAAGAATGCTGGCGGAGGCGGAAGTAAAGGGATAGGAAACGCAAACGAAGCGAGATGTTATACTGTAGAACCTGTGGAGGAAAATTCTTTTGTAGCGGTTGAGAGCAAGTACAGTGAATCGATAGGTGTGTTTTCGACTACCGGACAAAGTTGCAATACGGCGGTGCCTGTGTGTAATGGAGAGTTTGTGCTTACACAGTCTTCGGATACATTTGCATTAATTAGAAGTACAGCATATGAAGAGTATATTGTGGAAAACACAATAACAGTGCCGTTTGATAGTGTGACAAGTAAGAACGTTTTTTGCGGAAAAATGGTAAAGTTAGACGAATATACTGTTGGAGTAATATGCAGGTATACGGACACCACGCCCGTTTTCTTTGTGACTTTATTAAAAATTAATAGAGACCATACAATCAGTGCAACTTTGAGTAGTAATACTGTACAGGTAAGTACAAATTTAGCGGGGTCTTTAAGCGATACCACTGGGACGGAAATTGATAATGCCCACATGGTAATCTTTTATATTTTCGGGAATAATCTTTATGCAATACCTGTTGATGTCAGCGATGAATCTCCGAAACTAGGAAATAGTACAAAATGTTACAAGGATTCGATGGAATCGTATTATTACCCTTGTTGTGTTTGCGTTGATGAAAAATATGTAGTAGTGGCAACACAGGCAAATAGAAGTGGAATGCGTGTACAATTCATGTCTGGCGTATATGACAAAAATAGTAACACTATAAGTATGGGTGGAACAGGTCTTACAGCCATCAATGAATGGTTGATATCGAATTTTGGAACAACTCATCTACCTGCTGGCATGGTGTATGATGCAGGAAAGAGACAATTACTTTTATTACTATATAACACAGTCTCTGGTTCTTACGGGGTACGCGTTGCTAGCTTTAGCATAGATACGGACGGAAATATCAACAGTATAAGCTATGGATATCAAATGCCCGTTTACTCAAACGGGAGTCGCACATCATGTACAATAGCTACAATTATCCCCGGAAGGTTGCATGCGGTGTACTATCGCTACGACTCTACCCAAATATATATTAGGCTATTTGAGAATATGGATTTTAACTATGACGCGACAACTAGAAGTTATGGAGTAGGGTTACTTAGAAAGTCATCATCTTATAGTAGCTTTTCGAGCCTATTAATATATGCATTTGGAAGGCTGTTAATATCTCTTACATTGAATATGTCCAAAGATATGTTTTATCTCAAGCCGCCTGCGGCTGGATTATTAGATTGCGGGGTTGTCTACAAAGGGTCTGGTGGATATGATACGGTACCGATTGCAGTACCGAAATAAGGAGGAGTAATATGTATTTAATTTTAGATAAAACAAGTCATACTGTATGGAACTATGATACGGAAATAGAGTATCAAGCGAATGGTTATCCCTGTTTGTTAAACGAGAAAGTTGCATACCCTGATTGGGGTGTAGATGTGAAAGAAGTTGCCGAACTACCGAAAAGTGTTGAACCAATGAAGTATTGTTATACCGAAGAGGATGGATTTTACGAAAATCCAAATTATGTAGAACCGCCAGAAAATCCATACGGAATCACAGATGAGTTACTTGAACAAATTGAAACAAATTACAGGGAAAGACTAGCGCAGGAGGTGAGTGAACATGGCTATGACGCATGAAGAATTGATTAGTATGATGGCGAAAGCAATTCCCGTGATGCCTGATGAGTTGGCAAGTAAACATTTTGACATGTATCCAACGTGGGAAAGTGTAGTCGGAAAAGAGATTACGCAAGACATGATTGACAGAGGTTTCGACAGATACCAATACAACGGAATACTTTACAAAGTTCTACAACCTCACAAGGTGCAGGAGGATTGGACACCGGAATCTGCACCTAGTCTTTGGGCAAAGGTGCTTATCCCAAATCCGGACATTATCCCGGCGTGGGAACAGCCAGACAGCACAAACGCCTACAGCAAGGGTGATAAGGTGGCACATAACGGCAAGACATGGGAATCCTTGGCTGATGGCAACGTTTGGGAACCGGGAGCGGTAGGAACGGAAAGTTTGTGGAAAGAAATGTAGTAGCCGAAAGGCTATTTTTTATTGGAGGTATTAAATGGCTATAAAAAGAACTTTTGTAGATAAGGTGAAGGCTTCTGGCTCAAAGACACCTACCCCAACAATGGTTCAGGGTACATTGAATAATTCAAGTTTGAAAAATTTAAGACCTGATGTTCGTGAAAACCCGGTGAGAACGGTAAACGCGGAATCTGCAAAAACGCTGAGAGGTACACAATTGCCGCAGGGCATGCAACTGCCAATTACGATAGGTCCGTTGCAGCGTAATCGTAATAATGGACAAACTGGATTGTTTCAGCCTAAAGAAAACGACCCATATTTGGAAGGGCAAGCGGCATATGAGAAAATGTTACAGTCCAATGCCGCTGCCCTAAAAGCGGAATTGGAAAAGGTGTACGGAGAAATGATAGGTGGGATTAACACTGGATATGACCGAAGCGCCAATAATGCTTATGTGCAGTATAGACAGGGGCAAAAAGCACTGCCTGAGCAGTTATCACAGTATGGACTTAATGGTGGTGCGTCAGAGTCAGCAAACTTGAAACTGCAAGCGGCATATGGCACCAACCTTGCTAATAACGAGTACAACCGAAACAGTGCTTTATCAGATGTAAGACAAGATAAAATTAGCAGATATGCAGACATTGACGCAAACACAAACAGCGCAATAGCGGAAGCGTACTTGCAGAACATGAATAATTCTATTGCATGGAAACAAGACCAGCAGGATAGAGCGGATGTCAAAGCGAAAGAAGCAGAAGCAAAGGCACTGCAGAAAGAAGTTGATAATTGGAATAATAAAGTTATGGCGAATGTTCTGAAACGTACTGCGCAGGGGTATGAAGTCGAGACTTGGACTGAATCCAACGGAAAGTTGCATTATAGAATTGTGGGCAATAATAAGAAAGCTGCGAAGGCACAGTATGAGGCAGCGCAGGCGTTGCTGAATCAATCAATGGCTCTTGCTGATGCAGGGTATAGCGTATCGCTGAAAGATGGAGGGTTGATTACTACGTCAAAAAAAAACTTGACTAGCGGCAATTCTTCCGGTGGCGGTTCGGGTTCTGGTAGTTCTAGAGGTCTAGCACCAGCAAAAAATACGAAGAACACATCGAATAAAGGTAAAACAAAGAAAGCTGATGATTTGAATTATGGGAAAGTTTTGCTGTATACAAAAACGAATGCATCAAAGATGATTAGTGACCCGTATTCGGTGGTGAAAGATCTAGAATCAAAAATAAAGTCAGGTTATTTTACCGAAGCAGAAGCGAATGCAGTATATGCTAAAATGCCGAGTTTGAAAAAATAAGGAGTACATATGAACTTCATAGACTTAGATTTAAAAACTGGAAAGTCAAAAAAAGCCAGTGAACAATTGAAGAAGATAAAGAGTTCAAAGCCTTCCAAGAAGTCGAAGAAGGCAACTTTGCCAAAGCCAAAGGGAAAAAAGACAAAGCCAGGTCAAGCTGCACAAAGTAAAAATCCCCACAAAATGAATGATAAGGCAAAGAAAGCATTTTACAAAGCGTGGACGGATTATAAAGCGCCAAGAGCAATGTTGGGGTTCTGGGATGGTATTACCTCTGCGACTTTTGGCAAGAAGATGTTCACCGAGGGAAACAAAAATATTGATACGAAAAAACTGTATCAATCTGGCTCTTATAAAGTCGGTAATATCGGCGGCAATATGGCTGGTTACGGACTGGGTTATGGCGGTGTTGGCAAAGCTGCTGGCAAGGTAGCAACGAAAGCGGTCACATCGCAGACTGGGAAAAGGCTAGTCTCAAAGGCGGCAAAGTCTAAAATGATGAAGGCTGCCGCCCGAAAGACATTGACAAAGACTGGACAGAATGCGACAAAGAAAGCTGTTGAACATGCGGCGAAAAAACAAGCTGGAAATGTTGCGAAAGGTTTAGTAAAGGGTGCTGTTGCTGATGCTACAGTAGGTACTTTCATGAATAGCCAGTCTGCCCGTGCTGAGGGTATGAAAGTTGGCTCTAAAGAGTGGAAAAAGCACATGGCTGAAAGTGCTGTGCTAGATTTTGCAACCGGGGGCGCAATGGAAATTGCGCCTACCGCTTTAAAGGCTCTGAAAAAGGGTTCTGGTAAGAAAACTGTGCAGCGCGTTGTAAATGGCAAAGTTAAAAATGTGAAGATAGATAAAACTTACATGGATTTTGCACAGGAACACCAGAAAAATGCACTAAATAAGTCTAAAAAGGCTGTTGAGACGGCACAGGACGAATATACAGCAGCGCAGAACAAGTTGTCCAAGGCACAGAGTTCCTTACAGTCAAAATCTGCGAAAAGAACAGAGAACCTTGCAAAGCTGAATGAAATGCGCCAGAAAAAGTTGGCGGCGGCAGAAAGAAACTTCAAGCAGGCAGAACTTAAGCTGGAGAAGAAGCAGCACGCCTATGATAATGCTATGAAAGCTACGCTTCCAGAACCAAAAGCAAATGTGAGAAAACAAGCACCACTGCCGAAGTCTTTCAATGAAGCAAAGAAGGCAAAACTAAAAGCGGACACTGACGGTTTTATGAATCAGGTGTCAAGAGTGATGACGGGAGAATATAATGAAAGATTGCCGCTAAAAGTTTCCGACACGCCAGCAATTCTGAAAAAGTACGGCGCAAAAAGCAGCAAAATCACAATGCCGTCTAAGAATGTGCGAAAAATAGCTTACCCTGCAAAATATTTAGGCCAAAAAGATGGGCATAATTTAGGATTTGAAGCGTTACAGCAACTGCCTAAACAAATTTCTGATCCAGTAGCAATTTTAGATTCTTTCACGCAACCTAATAGTAGAGTTATCATTACAGATATTATTGATACGAATAATAACCCTGTTTTGGTAGCTTTGCACCTCAATAAAAATGGGCAATTAAGTGTTGCAGATGAAATCGCAAGCATGTATGGAAAAGATGGATTTGATTCATTTATGGAACGTGCACGAAAAGAAGGAAAGGTGTTATATGAGAATAAAAAAACAGGTCTAAATGATGCCGTAACTTCCAGACTCCAATTGTCTGGGGACGCTACATCATCTGACCCTATATTCAGTATATACAAAAATGCTGAAAATGTCAATGTAAATAAAAATCCCCGGTATCAGGTGACCTCTAACAACGCCGTAGGGCGGGAGACCTCTTACCTGTCCGCCGGAGATGGTAATAGTATACCCGATTCAGGAGCAAAAATCAACGAAGTAGGCAAAGTTACAACAATTAAAAATCCATATAAAGGTGATGTTCCTACAACGTCGAGTACTTCTTCAAAGGCATATTCAGTTCCAAATGTGAGCAATAAAGAAATATCGGATATTGAGTATCTGACAACACATCTTGAAAAATCTGAGTTAAAGAAGCAATTAAAAGAGAACTTTGGGCAAAGTCGAGTTGTTCCTGTTAAGAACGTACAATTTGCAGGAAAAGCATATAATGTAAAGATTAACAAAAATATTGTCGGAAAGATTGTAAGTTCAAAAGCAGAAAAAGAAAATTTGGCGTTATTAGGAAGACTTGATGAAATCGTATCTAACGGAAAATATGTAGGAAGCGGGGAGTATATACCACATGGCAGTAAGCAAAAGAAAACAGTTAGGTTTGATTATTTTGAAACAGATATTCGCATAGGAGATACTGATTATATAACCAGATTTGATGTTGAAGTTTTTCCTGATGTAAATAATTACAAGGCACATGAGGTAAAAGAAATAAACCTTGAACCTAAAACGGGTGCTGACATAGGTCCGGAACCTACCGCAGCCGTTTCAGGCGAAGGTTTTTCTAATAATAGTATACCCGATTCAGCAGCAAAAATCAACGACAGATTTGTCGTGGCACCACACAAAGACCTTGGAGCGGATATATATAAGCAGTCAACACAGGAAATCAATTCCAATGTTTATGGACGGGAACAAGGCGTTGTCAATGCTACACCGTATGGGGAAACTTCGCAGTCTGCAAAGACAATATATAATAGCCCGATGCTGGACGAAAAAGCCCAAAAGTTCATGCAGGAAGATATCAATGCTGGTATGTATGCAAAGTATACTAAGAAAAATAAGGTTGCGATGGATAATGCCATTGCTGTTGTTGACAATGACATGGCTGGTGCACAGAGAGACTTCAGCAATGTTGTGGATAATGGAAGAATGGCAACCAGTGAAGATATTGCAATGGGATATAGGCTGGCGCAGAACTATCAGAAGATGGGTGACTATGACAGCATGATGAAGGTGCTGGGAGATGTGGCAAGTTTAGAGTCCGAAGCAGGACGAACCTTGCAGGCAATGAGAATGTTTAGTCATTTGACACCAGAAGCAAAAGCAATCAATATCGGTAAACAGATAGGAAGGTTGGAACGTGCAACGGGTACGAATGTAAAAGTACCATCTGAACTTATCGACCAGTTGGGTAAGGCGGCAGATGAAGCAACAGCAAACCGACTGCAAAAAGAAATCATGCGTGATGTATGGAGTCAGATACCGGCAACCTGGACGCAGAAAGCTAATGCTTGGCGGTATATGTGTATGCTTGCCAATCCGAAAACCCATATCCGAAATATTTTGGGAAATGCTCTGTTTGTGCCAGTAAAAGGCATGAGAAACGTTATTGCCACAGGTCTTGAAAAAGCTCTGGTTAAAAATGGTGACAGAACGAAAGCAATTCTGACTTTGGGAGACAAGCATCTTGTGGAAGCCGGGGCAAATGACTTTAAACAGGTGAAAGACATGATTACTGGCAATTCAAGGTATATAGAAGGAGCCAGAGACCTTGACGCAAAAGTGTTTAATAATAGAGGTCTTGAGTGGGCGCGTCGTGTGAGCGGAGATTTGCTTGAAAAGGAAGACGAAGTTTTCATGGGACTTGCATATAAGCGTTCTTATGCACAGTATCTAAAGGCGCATGGTGTTAAAAATCTTGACGAAGCAGGAGAAGAAGTTCTAAGGAAAGCCAGAGAGTACGCCACGAATGAGGCATTAAACAGCACCTATCGTGATGCTAGTGCGCTTGCGGATTTCTTTAGTAACATGAAAAAGTACTCCAATGTACCGCTTGACCAAGTACCGGGAAAAACCAGAGGGGAGCAGCTGATTAAAAAGACTGCAAGTATGGCAGTTGATGCAACCGTGCCATTCACCAAAACACCTATCAATATCATGCGGCGTGGCTGGGATTATTCGCCGGGCGGACTGATTCAAGGCATGGGCAAGATATTGAAGGCTGGCGGCGATAATACCAAGTTGATAGAAGGAATCGCAAAGGTTTCTTCTGGACTTACAGGAACGGGAATTGTTGGCTTAGGTCTGTATATGGGTATGCACGATATGGCGCAAGGTTCCCTCGACACAATGTCGACAGAGGGCAGATATGCGGCGCAGAACGGAGAACAGGAGTATTCTATCAGGATTGGTGATTATACCTATTCTATGGACTGGGCAGCACCTATTTCTATGCCATTCTTTGTTGGTGTTGAGCTGGGGAACGACTTTGAAAAAGATGGGTTTAGCTTTACGTCTGTACTAAGCAGTATGAAAGGTATGACTGACCCGATTTTTAATTTATCTATGTTGTCAGGACTCAATAATGTGCTTGATACGGCGTTTGACAATAATGCAACATTGGGCGTATTAGGAAATATTGCAGAATCTTATGTGGGGCAATATATCCCGACTGCACTTGGACAACTTGCAAAAACAATTAGTCCAGAGAAACGTACTACCACATCAACGGCTGAGAACTCCGACCAGAAGAAGATGGAAACTTTTATTAACCGTTTGGAAAATAAGATTCCTTTCCTTGCGGATACCAATGAGGCAGCAGTAGATTTGTGGGGGAATACTGAAAAGAAAAATGGTACGGGAGATTATTTAAGGGCGGTATTTGATAATTTTATCAGTCCAGGTACGCTGAAAAGCACACAGAAGTCTTCGGTCGATAAAGAGATTTATAATCTCGGTGACAGGTTGGGTGAACTGAGCGAAATTGTACCTAGAAATACTACAAAGCAAGAGTATGATAAGAAATTTGAAGGTACTAATTATCGTATGAGTGAGCACGATTTGACTTTATATAAAAAAGCAAAAGGCAGATATTCACAGCAGGGGTTGCAGGAACTTTTTTCTACTAAAAAATATCAAAATATGAGTGATGTTGAAAAGAAAAAGGCAATCAAGAAAGTGTACGATGCTGCAAAGGATAAAGCAACGATGGAATTTCTCATGGACAAGGGGATATCGAAGGAAAGATATAAGGTGTCACAGATGGGAAAAAATCAGAAGATAGCTTATGAAAAGAGCGGTATGGACATTGACCGCTTTGAAACACTTTACAAGGCAAGGGACAATTATGTTGATTCCGATGGTTCTGTGACAAAAACCATGAAATTATTAGCTGGTGGAGCGGAAACCTATAAGGAAGCAAATGCTGTATTTGGTGGAGAGTTGTCGGAACACGCATACAAGAATGCTAAAAATTTGTACAACCTTGGAATAAAACCGAAGGAAGTCAGAAAAATAGCAAAGGGAGCGGATTCCGATGGTAACAAGCATTACTCTACGGCTGAGTTAGTTGCATATCTGGATAAGACATCTTATTCACGGTATGAGAAAGCATACATATTTGCTGCATTGGCGAATTGGAATGCACATAATCCATACGCATAAAGGAGGAAGAATTATGATTAAGAAATGGTTTAAAGCGGCAACAGTAAGAGCGATTAAAACAATGGCGCAGGCTGGTATCGCTATGATTGGGACAAGTGTTGTAATTGAAGATGTTAGCTGGCAGATGGTAGTAAGTGCAGCGGTGCTTGCGGGTATTTTATCGCTGCTTACCAGTTTAGCAGGTTTACCGGAGGTTGAACAGGAGGTTTAAAATGAACGACATTCAAGTTACTGTATCAACTATTCTAGCGCTCTTCGGGGCGCTAGCAGTCATTGCTGGCGGCGTTAAAGTGATTATGCAAATGTGTTCTCCCTTCAGGCGGTTGACGGAACGTATTACTGAGTGCGAAAAACGGCTTGATGCTCACGATTCCTTTTTGGGCAATGATAAGCAGGCTATTGCTGATATTAAAGAGATGGCAAAGGAGAACATGAGGGTCAATTTGGCTCTTTTGAATCACTTCATTGACGGTAATGGTGTAGAGAAAATGAAAGAACTAAGAGAAGAAATTCAAGATAGAATTTTTTGAGGAGGTGTAAATAGATGGCGAAGAGACCAATTTTGTTTTACTTGTCCGCAGGACACGGTGGGAGCGACCCAGGCGCTGTCAGTGGTAAATTTGTGGAAGCTGATATGGCAAGAACTGTGATGGCAGCTTGCTATAAAGAACTGCTGGCGCACAAGGGGCGTACATACAAGGTTGCATACCCGGAAAAGGACGGTAGCGGCATGTCACTTGCGGCGCATGTTGCCGACATGGCAAGGTACAAAGCGAAAGGCTACAGAGTAGTATCTGTTGACGGGCACTTTAATGCCGGCGGCGGCGACGGTGACGAAGTCTGGGTATGGAAAGGCAGCATCACAAAAAGCAAGCAGGGCAAGGTGCTTGCGAACCTGATTATCGCTGAGCTGAAAAAAGAAGGACAGAATACCAGAGGTATCAAGTACACGAGAGCTTTGTACTTCCTCAAAGGTGTAGGCGTGCCGGTGTTGGTGGAATACGGCTTCGTGGATAACAAAACCGACCGAAAGGGTTTTGACACAAAGAAGGAATTACAGGCTTACGGAAAGGCAACTGCAAGAGCCCTAATCAAATACTGGGAAAGGTATAGATAATGAATAAATAAACGGAGGTGTCAGATGTTGATACCTCCGTTTTTAGACTACAAATTGGACTACATTTTTGCGAAAACGGGTGAAAATGAATGACAACACTTGAATGTGTTTGACAATTCTGCAAAACGTGAAACTATTGGGAAATGAACACAAATGACTATTGTTGAACGCTCTTGAACGCACAAAAAGCAGGTTTCGAATCCCTTAGACCGCACCAAAGAAATAGATAGGCTTAGCCTATCTATTTTGCTATATATGAAATGAAATTTAATTTGGAGTCATTCGACTATGCAATTTATGGGATTTGACAAAATGTAGAGCCAGCTTTCGGGCTACATAAAGAAATAGCGAAGCAGCTGAAACTGCTTCGCTAAAGAGTTTATTTTAATCTTAATTAATGCTCAAGCCGGCACTTGCATATCCTACAACAGTATTAACCAGTGTTAGACCGCTTGCCGATGCAGAGAATACCAGCATCAGTCGGGTTCCAGCAGTTACTGGAATGTTGAGTCCTGTGAGAGAACCATTTAATAATGTTCCAATGGATATGATTCCAGTAAGTGATGGTGTTAAGTTGATTAAAGTTCCAGGAATTGGAGAGAACACATTATTAGGCGTTGTGGATTGATAGATTTGTGCATTTACGGCGACAGTGGAACCCAGCAGAGAAAGTGCTGCTGTTGTGCTGAAAAATGCACTGAATGAGGTAATTGTGCCAGCACGAGGAACCTGAAATGCAAAGTTTGAAAGCGTTCCTGCAGCATTTGTAATATTAATGCTGGAACCTAGTACTGTAAGTCCTTGCGCACTGCTTCCGAAACCAACAAAGGCAGGAAGTCCGGCAAGCCCACCAGCTATTGTTGTTAAAGCAACTGGAAGCCCTGAAGCAAATGGGATAATGGCACCGGTACCAGCAGGGCCGGTAGGACCAGCAGGGCCAGTAGCACCGTCTGCACCAGCAGGGCCGGTAGGGCCAGCAGGGCCAGTAGCACCGTCTGCACCAGCAGGGCCGGTAGGGCCAGCGGGACCAGTAGCACCATCAGCACCAGCAGGGCCAGTAGGACCAGCGGGGCCAGTAGCACCGTCTGCACCAGCAGGACCGGTAGGACCGTCAGCGCCAGCAGGACCGGTAGGACCAGCAGGGCCAGTAACACCGTCAGCGCCAGCAGGACCGGTAGGACCAGCAGGGCCAGTAACACCGTCAGCACCAGCAGGACCGGTAGGACCAGCGGGACCAGTAACGCCATCGGTACCAGCAGGACCGGTAGGACCAGCGGGGCCAGTAACGCCATCTGCACCAGCAGGACCGGTAGGACCAGCGGGGCCAGTAGCACCGTCTGCACCAGCAGGTCCGGTAGGACCAGCAGGGCCAGTAACGCCATCAGTGCCAGCAGGGCCGGTAGGGCCAGTAGGACCAGTAGCACCAGCAGGGCCGGTAGGACCAGCGGGGCCAGCGGGGCCAGTAGCACCATCAGCGCCAGCAGGGCCAGTAGGACCAGTTACACCGTTAGCGCCAGTTGGACCGATAGGGCCAGTTGGTCCGGTTGGTCCGTCATCTCCTGGGCAGCTTTTTGGACCTTGTGGTCCCATTGGACCAGTAACACCTTGAATACCTTGTGCACCAGTAACACCTTGTGGTCCCATTGGACCAGTAGGACCAGTTGGTCCTGTGATGCCAGGGATGCCTCTTGGACCCTGTGGCCCAATATCGCCCTGTGGCCCGATGGGACCAGTTGGTCCGGTATTTCCTACTGGACCTTGTGGCCCAATATCACCTTTCGGCCCTTCGCAGCCGGGATCACCTTTTGGTCCGACATCACCGCGAACTCCCTGAATCCCTTGGATACCCTGTGGTCCTGCGTATCCTCTTGGACCTTCAAGACCTCTTGGTCCGGTATTGCCAGTAGGTCCAACTGGTCCCGTGTTTCCCCTGGGTCCTCTTGCACCAGGTGCGCCAGGAATACCCTGTGGCCCCATCGGTCCCTGTTCTCCTCTGTCACCTTTTGGACCAGGGCAGCCAGGGTCACCTTTTTCTCCTTGAGGACCTTGCGGTCCCTGATCACCTTTTGGACAATCCTGTTCATGATTACAGCAAGGAGAAAAATATGGGTTGTCGTACTGATTTGTATTATAATTATATGAATTATTTGAATTCATATCAAACATATCCTTTCTATATTATTAACAAAAGGTTTTCTTGAAAATCGAAAAACTTTTGACATATATATTATATGATATTTTTATATGTTGGTTACAATACGCAGCGCAAAGTTTTTCTCATTAATTATAGAAGGCACAGGTTATACGTTCAGGTCATCAAAATACTGTTTATTATAAAGGTATGCTTTTGAATGAGGCTTACAAATTCCAGCACGCTCATTATATTCTTTTGCTTTTTGTCTATCTCCTAATTTGTCATAGCACACGCATAACTGTAAAAAAGGAACGTAATCATAGCAATCAGGCAAAATAAAACCACCAGCATACTCATTTCGATTTGCCTGCAGTGCATTTTTATACCAATAGATAGCATTTTGGTAGTTTTTGCGCTCTAAGAAATGTTTCCCAATCTGGCAGCATAATTCAGCTCTTGGTAAATCGAAAGAGAGACTGCGAAATAGAGTCAGAAGAGCAGAGGTCTCTTGATTTAATTGGTAATAGCAGTCGGCACAGATAGAACATGCTTCTAATTTATTTTCAATCCATCCTTCCGATGATGACATAAAACGTTCAAAAACTGAAATTGCTTCTTCATATTTTTGATGATAGTATAGTTCTCTTCCATAATAATATTGTTGCCTTGGATCCATAGGCCTTCCTGTGGACAGTTGTTTTTGGTATATTTTCAAGTTGCGATCAGGGTCTCCTGTACCGATCTTTCTGTGACAGACTGCAATGTCAGAATAAATTATCTTGCCATTTAGCGGAATTACTTCGTGAACGGCACCAACCCAACGGTGGTCTGGAGAGTTTTTTATCCAACGTTCTCTAAAATAGGAAAAAGAAGGATTGCCAGCTTCATCAAAGGCTGTATGATATTTCATCATTACGATATCGGTATCTAATGTTAGTGTCTGTTTGAGCTGTAGGAATTTTGGGGATTCTGTTTTTTCCAGAACATCGTCTGCATCTATCCACATGCAATAGTCCATAGATGCTTTGGAAAAAGCGTAGTTGCGGGCATCAGAAAAATCGTCTATCCAAGGATGGGTATAAATCTTCGATGTGTACTTAGATGCTATTTCTAATGTCTGGTCAGTTGAACCAGTATCTACAATAATTATTTCGTCTACAAGATTTGCGATATGATCAAGGCAGCGGGCAAGGTGTTTTTCCTCATTTTTAACAATCATACAAAGACTTATTGTGATCATATTTGGTCCTCCTATAGTTTTATTGTCTGTTGAGTTTTTGTATAATGATATTCATAGTCGTTCTGGCGGTATTGACAGAAGAAGACCATGTAAATTGCAAAGAAGTGTCATCATGAGTTTCAACGATAAAATATCTTGACAATTTTACCAATTCATTTCGTTTTTCAACATTGACGCATTCTGCATATAACGACTGATTAGAGTCATTAAAAAACGGCATCAATTCTATGGCGCCAGACGATTTTGCTGTTGTAGATAGATGATAATAAATTGTGTAATATCCTGGTTTTAAAATAATGGAACAGGAGTCATGGAGAGAAATATTCCCACTTGGATCCGGTATGTGAGTATTTAATGGAAGGAGAATCTCTTCTGGTAAAAGGGTTTCTGCATTAATGAATGATGCAAACACACTGTTTTGTGGATAGCCGGGAGGCCCTTGCGGCCCTTGTACTCCAGGATCGCCTTTTGGTCCCATCGGTCCGGTTGCACCTTGCGGTCCTTGCGGACCGGTAACGCCTTGTGGACCGGTTTTACCGCGCTCTCCCTGAGGACCGCAAGGGCCGGGCTCGCCTCTTTGACCCATTGGTCCAGGTTCGCAATAGTAAGGGGATGGCATGTTTGTATACTGAGAAGCATCGGGTTTAGATGTGTTTTCTTCGGGCTTAAAATCTGGTGAGTTTTGTAATATATTTTGACGATTTTCTTTGCTGGGACGACTTTTCATACAAAATAAGTCCTGCGAATGAAACCACAGATTATGGTTATCCAATTGAAACCACCTCGTTATTATTTTTTGTTGTATTATGATACATTATATGCAGTAAAACTGGTTTGGGGATACATTTAAGATATAAAAGATGAATCATACTGCGTAAAGATAAAAAACTTGTCACTGCTTTGTCAAATTTATGGTAGTATATTTTGACAAAATGAAGACGAAAGTATAGATTGATAATGCAGTTAGCCTACGCTAATAAAGGGGCGGAGGCATTGCTGTAGAAAGATCGTCTTTCAAATACGCTAAAAATTTTTCCGAGGCTTTAGAAAATACCTGATATTTTTTCCAAATGAGATAAAGGTTTGCAGTCAGTTTTGGTGCAAGTGGTTTGAAACACAATGTGCTGTCGCCTGTGGTATTGATGAGACCATCAAGGGTGATGGCATAGCCGAGACCTTCCTCTACCATCAGAGCTGCGTTGTAGATGAGATTATAGCGAATAATGATGTTTAGTTGTTCAAAGTCTGAACCATACCAGTCGCTCAGATCTGATTTGAGCAGACTCTGTCTGGAACACAGAAGCGGCAAATCTTTTAAATCTGCAGGTTCTATATAATCCTTGTTTGCTAAAGGGGCATCACGCCGCATTAGAACACCCCAGACATCTTGATAAGGTAGCTGCAAACTGTCATATTTGCTGATATCCACAGGCTGAATGACAATACCAAAATCTAAAAGTCCCTTATCCAGTTTTTCCATGACATCATCGGCATTGCCGCTGAACAATTGATAATGTATATGCGGCTGCTCATCGCCAAGGCGACAGGCAGCTTTTGCTAAGAGACGAATCGCCTGGGTCTCTCCTGCACCGATATGGACATTACCTGTAATCATATCTTCTACACTGTTAAACTCAGCTTGTGTCTTATCAGTCAAATCGATAATTTCCTGGGCTCGTTTACGCAGAAAACGACCTTCTTCCGTTAAGGTGATTTTTCGATTACCACGAATAAAGAGAGGACTTCCAAGTTCTTCTTCTAAATCCATTAGTTGTCGTGATAAGGTAGGCTGCGTCACATGAAGCTGCTGGGCGGCGGCTGTAATACTTTCTTCTCTGGCAACTGCCAGAAAATACCGTAACACTCTTAATTCCATTGAAGAACCTCCTTTTTCATGTTGAATCTATTATAAGCTGACATTTACTATACTGTCAACCATGCTTTTTGTCTATATGAGAGTATTCTTTATAAGTATTTGTTATTAGAAAGATGCGTAAGTATAATGGAAATGAAGGAGGCGAACAAATGAAAGAGCAGAGGGCATGTGATACAGGGCTGCTTCAAAATCTGGAAGATGCAGGATGTAGCAATGCGACCATCGAACAGGTTTTGGCATGCTGTGGAGAAAGAGAATACGACAGACGGCTGCAGATTTTATGCAGATACAGGTGCCAGCTTTTAGAGCAGGTTCATGAAGAGCAGAAGAAATTGGATTGCCTCGATTATCTCATTTACACCATAAAAAAACAGAAAAAGGAGAAGGAACATGATCTATAAAGATTTTCAGGACTTAAAATTGTCAGCTTTAGGCTTTGGCGCTATGCGGCTTCCGACCGTGGACGGAAAGGATGCTGAAATTGACAAACAGGCAGCATCTGCTATGGTCAGCGAGGCGATGAAAAAAGGAATCAACTATTACGATACAGCATGGGGCTATCACGAGGGAAACTCTGAACTGATTATGGGAGAAATTCTTTCAGAATATCCGAGAGACAGCTTCTACCTTGCGACAAAGTTTCCCGGCTACGACCTTTCTAACATGGATAAAGTCGAAGAGATTTTTGAGAAGCAGCTGGAAAAGTGCAGGGCTGACCATTTCGATTTTTATTTATTCCACAATGTGTGCGAGATGAATATTGACGCATATTTGGACGAAAGTCATGGCATCTTTGCATATTTGATGGAGCAGAAGCAAAATGGAAGAATTAAACATTTAGGATTTTCTGCTCACGGAGAAGCTCCTGTAATGAGACGATTTTTGGAAAAGTACGGCAAAGAGATGGAGTTTTGTCAGATTCAGCTGAACTATCTGGATTTGAAGTTCCAGGATGCGCAGGCAAAGCTGGAACTTTTGAAAGAATATGAAATTCCCGTATGGGTGATGGAACCTCTGCGCGGTGGTAGACTTGCAAACCTCACCGAAGAGGAAACTGCAAAATTAGCTGCACTTCGTCCTGACGAAACTGCGGTATCTTGGGCTTTCAGATTCCTGCAATCCATTCCGGAGGTTACGATGATCCTTTCCGGCATGTCAAACATGGAGCAGCTTCTTGCAAATATCGAAACTTTTGAGACTGAAAAGTCTTTGAATCAGAATGAGCAGAGAGTACTGCAGAAAATTGCAGATGAGATGGCGGCAAAGGTGGCGCTACCTTGCACTGAATGTCGTTACTGTACGACTCACTGTCCGCAGGGTCTTGATATTCCGTATCTGCTTTCTCTGTATAATGAGCATCGTTCAACCACTTTGGCAGGAGGTATGAGTTTCATCGCGCCGATGGCGCTTTCTGCTGTGGAAAAGGAAAAACAGCCGAGTGCATGTATCGGATGCGGAAGCTGCGAGGCTGTATGTCCGCAGCAGATTAAAATTTCCCAGGCAATGAAAGAATTCGTAGGGGCTTTGGGCATGTAAGAGCAGGCAGAAGATTGGGCTGAAAAGAATAGACGGAGGTTAAGAAAGTGGAAAGAAAAGAGTTATCCATATTTCCTATGGGAAATACAAATGATGGTTTTGCACAGTATTTTACGGGACAGAGCTATTTGAATATGCTGTCGTTGAAGCAGGTTGTCATCGGTAACGTGACCTTTGAGCCGGGTTGCCGCAACAACTGGCATATTCACCATGCCGATAAAGGAGGCGGACAGATTTTGCTGGTAACGGCAGGGCGCGGTTATTATCAGGCGTGGGGCGAAGAAGCAAGAGAGCTTCATCCCGGCGATGTGGTGAATATTCCAAGGGGTGTAAAACATTGGCACGGTGCGGCAAAGGACAGCTGGTTTGCGCATCTTGCTATCGAGGTGCCTGCTGAAAACGGTAGCAATGAGTGGCTGGAACCGGTTTCCGATGAGGAGTATGGAAAACTGAAATAGGAGACGCATTATGAAGGAGTACGATAGCAGCTTTTATGAAATACAAAAAGCTTTTTTTGAAAATGAAATTGCAGAGTATGGTTTAGCGGATGGCAAACTCCGAGGCATGGTTGGGTTGGTTTGTTTGACAGCAATTCAGACCTTACAGGAGATTCCCGAAAAGGTGCAGGCGTGTATTGCTGCAGGAGTATCTGTGACAGAAATCAAAGAGGCGATGTATCAGGCAGCGCCGTACATCGGATATCCAAGAGTCAGTGCAGCCCTTGCAGTAGTCAATGAGACTCTTTGCGCGCTTGGTATAGAGCCGCAGGGGGAAGATATGTCTGAGACAACGGCAGATACACGATTTGAGAAAGGGCTGGCTGTGCAGATTAGTATTTTCGGCGATCAAATTCGTAGGATGAGAGAAAGTGCTCCTGCAGAAACAAAACATATACAGGACTGCCTGTCTGCTAACCGCTTTGGTGACTATTATACACGGGGATATTTGGATTTAAAGGTTCGCGAGCTCCTTACTTTTACGGCAATCATTTCTATCGGTGGCTGCGATCCTCAGGCAAAAGCCCATGCCGCAGGAAATTTATCTGTGGGAAATACTAAGAAGCTTTTGATTGAGACGGTAACCACATGTCTGCCGTATATCGGCTATCCGAGAACCCTCAATGCTCTTACATGCATTGAAGAGGTATGTAAATAAAAGAAGATAAAAGGAGTAATTAATAATGAGTAAAACTTTAGTTGCGTATTTTTCTGCCAGTGGGGTGACTGCAGGCGTTGCAAAGAAGACTGCAGAAGCTTGCGGCGGTGATTTATATGAAATTAAGCCGGAAGTGCCGTACACCTCTGCAGATTTAAACTGGATGGATAAAAAATCCCGCAGTACCGTGGAAATGAACGACAAAGCTGCAAGACCTGCCATTGCGGACATGGTCAGCGGCATGGAAGGCTACGATACAGTGCTGATAGGCTTTCCAATTTGGTGGTATACAGCGCCAAGAATTATCGAAACATTTTTGGAAAGTTATGACTTTTCAGGAAAGCAGATTGCTGTATTTGCTACATCCGGCGGCAGTGGTCTGGGCGGAACTGAGGCTGATTTACAAGCTGTTTGCAAAGGCTCTGCAAAATGGCTGCCAGGCAGGCTTTTGCCGGGCAGAGTAAGAGAAGCAGAGGTCGCAGCGTGGCTTTCTGAGATCAATCTCGAAAAAAAGTAATTGAAAAAGAAATCCCTATCGATGCGGAAAGAGTGTGCAGATAGGGATTTTATATTGCTTCGCTGTGAATAGGTACGGTATCCTGCTTGAATCAGGAATCTGTTTATGATAAAATAAAAAAACAGAGGAGGGATTGTATGGAAGTACGCTACATCAAAGCAGACGATGACAGAGTGGCAATCAGTAAAGTATACGAGGAAAGCTGGAAGTATACCTATCGCGGCATAATCCCGCAGGACTATTTGGATTCGATTCCTACAGGAAAGTGGGCGCAAAATCTGGATTGTGAGGGATGGGAGACAATGGTTTTAATAGAATATGGAGAAATTATGGGAACCAGTAGCTTCTGTAAGTCTCGTTTTGAACAGTTTGCAGAGCAGGGAGAGATCATCTCAATCTATCTGTTGCCCGATTATATGGGAAAGGGTTATGGAAAGATTCTTTTAGAATCCGTTGTTATGGAGTTGAAGGCACAGGGATATGAAGAAGCATTTTTGTGGGTTCTTGAGGAAAATGTCAGTGCGAGGCGTTTTTATGAGAAGTTCGGTTTTCAGCAGACGGATGATGTTTTTGAGGATTGTATTGGCGGTAAAAACCTGCGCGAAATTCGATATCGATATAGACTGCAGTAACCTTAGTTTGTGGTAACAATATATAAGAGAGGTAAAACTATGAAGGATAAAGCGATTCAATATTTGGAAAAAAATAGATTGCTGCATATTGCCATGCTAGAATCCATTCGCAGGGGTACAGCTGAGTTTTTAGACGCCTCAGAGGATGGGGTGCTGCTTTTGGATCAAAGTAGTAATGTTCACATGCTGGCAGCCGCAAGTTTAGAAAAGGGGAAAGACCTGATAGACTGCATTACAGACTGCTATCAGCTTGTTTTGTGCCAGGAGGAACTGGTACCTTACGCTTCAGAGAAGTTTGGATTGTACACTTTTTTTCCATGCAAGAAGGTCGCGCGCTTTTCTAAGGAAAAAGTGGAACTTGAGACAGACCTGCGTATTGAGCGCGCAAACGCGGAATATATTGCGAAAATTAAAGAAGTTTATCATACCATTCCACCGGAAGAAGTAGACGAAATCAGCCGCCGCGGCAATTTATTCTGCGCCTTTGCAGGCGAGGACTTTGTAGGATTTTCGGGAAATCACCTGGATGGCAGTCTGGGCCTTTTGGATATTTTTCCGACATATCAGAGACGCGGCTATGGCGAGGCGCTGGAACGGTTTATGATCAACTACATGATTGACAAAGGCGACATCCCTTATGGAGAAATCGTCATCGGCAATGAAGCTTCTGAAGCATTGCAAAGAAAGCTAGGATTTGAAATTTCAAAGGAGACTATCACTTGGCTACTATAAAATGCCAATTGTAGGGGAAAAGCGACCACTTATCAAAAATCGGGAGAGCTTTGATAGAGAAAATGCTAAAATATACCGATTAGCAGAATAAGGAGGTTGCACAGGTGGAGATTAAAATAGAAATAGACGAAGTTTGCACCGAATCAGAAGTCACCATTAGAACCAGCTGTATGACGGAAGAAATTCACGAACTGATTCAAAGGTTGTCCAGTGCAAAGCAGAATCTGCTGGCGGGATTTTTGGACGACATGGTTTATTTGCTTGATCCGAAAGATATCGTTAGATTTTACGCACTGGAACAAAAGGTCTTCGCGCAGACTTTGGAGGGGGAATTTGTAATCAGGCTGAGACTTTATGAACTTGAGGGAAGGCTGGATCAGAAGTTGTTTCTGCGTATTTCCAATTCAGAAATTGTAAACCTAAAGCATATCGCAAAGCTGGATTTAAGCTTTAGCGGCACCATTTGCATGACGCTGACCAATGGAGAAAATGTTTTCGCGTCGAGGCGCAATGTAGCGCATATTAAACGAATTTTGGGTATTTAGATTCATGCCAGAAGATATCGAAAATGCAAAGAGGCTACTGCAAAATGAAATAATAGATTGCACCATTTAGGGCAAAAATGCTGATAATGGTGCAGACGTGAACGGGGAAATTTATGAGAATTATAAATTTCCCTCTTTTCTTTTTGAAAAACTATGTTATAATATTATATGTTGGCGACGGGGTATGGCGCAGTTGGTAGCGCGCTGTGTTCGGGACGCAGAGGCCGTCAGTTCGAGCCTGACTACTCCGACCAATGTAAACTGCCGAAGATATTGAGTAATCAGTATGGTCGGCAGTTTTTTTATGTCGGAAATGCGTTGTGCAAATCTATCATTCGCATATTTTTATCCTTGACTGCGGCATTGCAAACGCATGAAAGATTGCGTTAGCTGTCAAAAATCCACCATCTGAACTCACGCAGCAAGGTCAAAGTGTACCAGCTTTTGTTAGCGAAATCCCTGGCTGACCGGAATGCGGAAGCGTAGCGCCAACATCAAAGTTTTTTTCGAGATTCTTGCGTTTGCACGCAATATTTCGCAAAAATTGAAATACGGTTGGCGTTTTTTCAAAATGAAAAGAAGCAAACCGCCCGATTAACGCAAGAATCAAAAATTTTCTTGGCGGAGTTGGCATTTTCATGAGAGCGAACGCAAGAATTTAGATAAAAAATGTTGAAGTTGGCGCTCAACAGTATGTTGCAATAATAAGGATTTTGTCAATGTTATATTTTTCGTGTGTTTGCCGTGCAATGAACGGTGAAAGCTATTGCAGCGATGAAGAAATTATTATATAATACGACTAAACGAAGCAAGTTTTCCCAGAAGCAAAAGAGGTAAGTGATGGATAGAAATTTTGCATTATTAGGACTGAGAGAGGACGCTACGAAGGAGCAGGTAAAGGCGGCCTACGCGAAGCGGCTGACAAAATATAAAAGCGCTGATTATGAGGACGATCCGGAGTATGTCAGAAGAAAGATTGCGGAACTGAACGAAGCGTATGCCAGAGCATATCAAAGAGCCGGTGGAAGTCCAGGGGGCACTGATCTTTCGGAAAGAACGCTGACCAGAATGCGGGAGGCGGACGAAGATAAAGCGCAAAGAGACCGCAGAAAAGCAAAGGAACCGCAGTATGAGAAAAGACGGCAGGAGATGGAAGGGGAAGAATTTCATCCGCTGCAGAAGCTGAGACTGGAACGGGAAGAGGTAAACTCTAACAGTAGTGAAAAGCGAGAATTTAAGACGCCGGACTTATCTGCTTTCAAGACAAAGGCGGAGGAATTTCGAGATAGTATAAAAGAAAATCTAAAAGAAAACTTCGGAGAAGCAAATGCATCGCAGGAAGATGCGACGCAGCCGCCGTCTCTTGGAGATGCGGCTGCCAGGAGTCAGAATAGCAGCGGGCATGCTGAAGGTAACTTTGACGGCTCCGGACTGAAAGTAATCGCAGGTATCCTTTTAATCATCGCAGTTTCATTATTCAGTATGTGTGATGGAAGCGATACAAACTACTACGATGATAACTGGGATACGGTCTATTCGACATCAGATTACAGTGACGAAGACTGGGAAGTACAGAGTATTGCAGAAAGTGTACGCAGTGTTATCTTTTACGACTTGGAAATTACTGATGACATCGTAGAGGTTGACGATGATGAGGAGAGACTGCAGAAAGCAGCAGATAAGTTTGCAGAGCGCTACACAGATTACAGTACGATAGCGGATTTGTGCAGGAATTTGTATGGGAGAGTCGACTCATTTTATGTAAGCGACAGCGATGACATATTTTCTCAGGTTGAGGCGGTACTAGAGTATTATCAGTTTCCGTCTGTGAACGAAGTAATCGGATATATCAACCCGTATACGGGAAAAAGTATTAAAAATAGAACGGGATATTTGTTATATTTAAACCGTTATTACAAAGAAGAACAGGAGTCGTAAGGCTCCTGTTTTTGTCTATACGCGGTCAATCCGTACGAAATCGGCGAAATCGTATGGGGTTATTTTGTTTCTAAGGCAGCCTCTTTCATAATAGAAACACTGGCACTTGCGCCGATTCTGTCAGCGCCGGAAGCAATCATTTTTTTTACATCGGCATAGGTTCTGATACCGCCAGAGGCTTTGACACCCATGGAACTGCCAACGGTCTGCCGCATCAGACGAATGTGATGTTCGGTGGCACCACCGCTGCTGAAGCCGGTTGAAGTTTTCACAAAGGCTGCACCGGCAGCTTGCGCCAGATGGCAGGCTGTGATGATTTTTTCGTCGGTTAGAAGGCAGGTTTCTAAAATTACTTTTACGGCAGCCTCATATGCGGCAGCGGCAGAAACCACTGCGGCTATATCATCTCTGACGTAATCGTATTTTCCTGATTTTAGCATGCCTACATGGAGAACCATATCAATTTCCTTTGCACCAGCTTTGCAGGCTTCTTCCGTTTCAAAGACCTTAGAAGCAGTGGTGCAGGCGCCGAGCGGAAATCCTACGACAGCTGCGATTTTTACATCGCTGTCAGAAAGCTGGCTGGCAGCAAAGGAAACGTAAGAAGAGTTGACGCAGACGGAATAAAAGCCGTAGTCTTTTGCTTCACGGCAAAGGGTAGCAATCTGATCTTCAGTTGCATCCGGTTTTAGTTGTGTATGGTCAAAATATTGATTAAGTTTCATACAGGGAGCCTCCAAAATTTCGATTTTCTATGTCCTTATTTTACCACATTTTTTCTCTTACATTAAGACAAAAAAACTGGATATGATAACTTTTGTATTTTTCTTTGACATTGATGTCGATAGGGCATATAATAATGAGGAAATTGAAAATGAAAAGACAAGAGGGTTAGTATGGAAAAAGCAGTTAAAATAATTGGAATGATGAAATGGCTTGGCCTTCCGCTCGGATATATTATGCTCTTTGCGACCAGGGAAAGCTTTGGAGACATAGCGGGTATTTGCTTGGGTACCATTGCGGCAGTGTCTTTTTGGGTACTCATGCAAAAGGAACAGTCCAGGATTATTGGGCAGACTATTGCGAGAGAAATCAAAGAGGCAATTTCCACAGCGGGAAATGTAGACAGTTTTATTGAGATTAAGAGAATGCGCGGCGGTATTATTGCGCGAGTTTATTTAATCAATGCGAAGGAAAGAGCGATGGCAATTCACAGCGCTATTGCAAGACGTATTGAGCAGTGTGATTTGAAGAAGTACCTATGGGTTATGCAAATGACAGATATGCCGGAGGCTGCTTCTCTTCGCGAAATGCAAAAGAAACTCAACGAACAGCTTATCGATGAACTGCTAAGAAGACGCAAAGGAGATAGAGACTAGGATGGATTTACTGATTGGCTTTATCGTATTTATTGGAGCGATGGTCTGGTGTATCATTACGGGGTACACCATGGTAATTGCTCTTTTTATTGGGCTGATTGCTTTTACGATTGTAGGAAAAAGGAAGGGCTTTGCTCTTAGCGAAATCGCTAAGATGGGAGCGGATGGTTTGAAGGATGCGCTGATAGTTATTGAGATTATGTTTATCATCGGCTTTATTACGGCGGTCTGGCGCTCAGCAGGAACTATTTCCTTTTTTGTTTATTATGGAATTAAGATGATTACGCCGGCGATTTTTTTGATTATCACCTTTGCATTGTGCTGTCTGCTTTCCTATGCTTTGGGCACATCTTTTGGCGTGGCAGGCACGGTTGGCGTCATTTTTATTGCTTTGGCAAGGGCGGGCGGTGTCGACGAGTTTTTGACTGCTGGAGCGGTGATGAGCGGTATTTACTTTGGGGACAGAGGTTCTCCTGTATCGTCCAGTGCAATTCTGGTGGCTACCATCACGGAAACGGAGTTGCTTGCTAATGTAAAGAGGATGGCAAAGACCGCATGGATGCCGCTGGTTCTAACTTTGGGGATTTATAGCGTGCTTTCCTTTACAAATCCGATTCAGACAGTGGATCAAAGCTTTTTACATAATCTGGAAAGTGAATTTAGCCTTTCCATATGGGCTGTAGTGCCGGCGCTTTGTATGTTGGTACTGCCACTTTTGAAGGTTCCAGTCATTTATGCTATGCTTGTCAGTATTGCAAGCGGCAGTGTGGTCAGTCTGTTTTGTGAGGATATGTCTTTGCAGACTCTGCTTCACACGTTGATTTTTGGATATACCGGCGAAGGAGGCCTTGGAAAAATATTAGATGGCGGTGGCATGCTTTCCATGATAGAGATTGTGTGTATCGTGTCGCTTTCCAGTACCTATTCGGGTATCTTTACGGGAACGGACATGCTGGGTGTGCTGCAGGAGAAAATTCTCTTCGTTGCAAAGAAAATTGGAAGATTTCCTACTATGGTGCTGATTTCTTATGGCTTTCTTGGGATTTTCTGCAATCAAACTATCGCATCGATGATGTGCTGCGATTTTTTGAAGAAACCATATGAGGCGCTTTCTGCAACAAAAGAAGAACTTGCCATCGACCTTGAAAATTCGGTGATTTTGCTGGCGGGGACTGTTCCATGGGCGATTGCCTGTACCGTACCTCTTGGATTTATGCAGGTGGGGATTGGAGCAATTACCTTTAGCTTTTATTTGTATCTGGTGCCGATTTGTTATGGAATCCAGAAAAAAGTATCAAATCCTTTCACAAAAGAATAAACTGGATATTATACGTGAAAGGAGATGAACCTATGAATCTTGCAATCGTAGGAACCGGTACTATGGGGCGTATTGTCAGAGATATGGCACTGCAGAATCCTGGTATCGATAAGGTGTATAATATTGAACCTGCATTGGGAGAGAGACTAGAGGATATTAAAGAACCAGATGTTGTCATTGATTTTAGTCACCCTGGTGCCTTAGACGGAATTTGCCGTTATATTGAAGAGCGAAAAGGTCGCGTTGGTGCAGTTTTTGCAACAACAGGCTATACAGAGGAAGAAGAGGAGAAAATTCGGCGTTTGGCAGAATCTGCGCCGATTATTAAAAGTTCCAACTTTTCTTATGGCATCAATTCTTTAAAAAAGATTGTAGGCTATGCGGTGCCGCTTTTGTCGGACTGTTCCGATATGGAGATCATCGAGAAACATCACAATCAGAAAGTGGATTCGCCCAGCGGCACGGCGCTTGCGCTAGCTAAGGTCTGCGATCCCTTGGGAGAACGGGAACGCAAATACGGTCGCTGCGGCGAGGAGAAGAGAAGAAACGAAATAGGTATTCACAGCGTTCGCGGCGGTACAATTTTTGGAGAACATACCGTTATTTTTGCTATGAAAGACGAAGTGATAGAGATTAAACATACTGCTTTTTCAAAAACGATTTTTGCCAAAGGTGCTATTGAAGCGGCACAGTGGCTGACAGGCAGAAAGCCGGGTCTGTATTTTATCGAAGAGGTATTCTATTGACTTTCGATGAGATTTGTGGTAGAACATAGGTTGTGACAAAATCCGTGAGATGAGAGGAAACTATGGAAATTGAACTGAAATATGCGGTAAAAGATGAGGAAGTCATTAAAAAAATTTTGCATGACCCTTATCTGGAAAGCATTAAAGATAAGGATACAGAAGAAGAACTTGAAATGCATGCAGTATATTTCGATACTGAAGATAGAAGGCTTTTCAGGGAAGGAATCGCTTTTCGCGTTAGAAAAGAAGGAAGCAAGCTGATTGCGACATTGAAATGGAACGGTTCCAGTGATGAAGGTATGCACAAGAGAGAAGAAATCAACGTGCCGGTAGATGATGAGTCTAAGCTGACTATACCGGATATTCAGATTTTCGATCAGAGCGAGATGTGTCAGGTGCTGGTAGATTTGGTTGGAAAGAGAACTCTGGTTCCATTGATGGATATATACTTTGTGCGCAGACAGGTGAGAATTGATACTGGAAGATCTATCAGCGAGCTTTCCATCGATGTAGGTAAGATTATTTGTGGAGAAAACACTGCACCGATTTCTGAAATGGAAATTGAGCTTTATTCCGGTGATGAAGAGGATATGATTGCTTTGGGACAAAGAATTTCTGCAAAATATGATCTTTTGGCGGAAGATAGAAGCAAATATAAGAGAGGATTAGACCTCATTTAAAGAAAAATGACTGTTTTTAGCAGTCATTTTTGTTAGAATCCTTTACTTTATGCGCCAAAAAGTGTATAATAATATGCATTCTATGTTCAGAATTGAATGTAGAGCTAATGAACTTGCTATAATTTTAGGAGGATATATATCAATGAAAACAACTTTTATTTCCAAAGAGAATAACCAGGTAAAGTTTACTATGGATTTTACTGCGGAAGAATTTGAGGCTGCAGTCGTTAAGGCTTATCAGGCATCTAAAAATCAGTTTATGATAGATGGTTTCAGAAAGGGCAAAGCGCCTAGAAGTATCATCGAGAAGCACTATGGCGAAGGCGTATTCTTTGAGGATGCAATTAACAACATGTTCCAGGAAAACTATCCAGAAGCGATCCGTGAGCTGCAGCTGGAAGTCATCGACAGTCCTGCTGCTGAATTTTCCGAAATCGGAAAAGGAAAGCCGCTCACTATCACTATTACTGTAGCAGTATATCCAGTAGTAGATGTAAAAGATTATCTGGGTGTAGAGGTAGAAGAAGTCATTCAGACTGTTGCAGCAGAAGATGTGGATAGAGAAATCGAAATGCTGCAGAAGAGAAACGCAAGAATGGTCGTAGCTGAAAGACCCGTTGAAGATGGTGACACTGTAATTTTAGATTACTCTGGCTTTATAGGCGAAGAACAGTTTGAAGGCGGCACTGCAGAAAGACAGGAACTGAAGATTGGCTCCGGTATGTTTATTCCGGGATTTGAAGAACAGCTGGTTGGCGTTAACGCAGGAGAGGACAAGGATGTAACAGTAACGTTCCCTGAAGAGTATCACGCGCCTGATCTTGCAGGAAAAGAAGCAGTCTTCCACTGCCATATCCACGAAATCAAAGTGGAAGAACTTCCTGAGCTTGATGATGAATTCGCAAAAGATGTCAGTGAATATGACACTTTGGATGAATTAAAGAAAGCAACTGAGGAAAGACTACAGACAAACGCTGATGCAATGGCTCTGAACGCTGCAAAAGACGCTGTCATCGAAAAAGTTTACGAAGCAAACAAACCGGAAGTGCCGGCTGTTATGGTAGAGGACGAAATCGACAGAATGGCGCAGGAACTGGATCACCAGCTGAGATATCAGGGACTTTCTTTAGAACAGTATCTGCAGTTCTTACAGAAAGAGCCTAAGGATTTCAGAGAAGAATTGAGAGAAGACGCAGCTAAGAAGGTTGGAACCAGATTAGTTCTGATGTCTATCGTTGAAGCCGAAAAGGTAGAAGTTTCCGAAGAAGAAATGGAAACTGAACTGAAAGACATGGCTAACGCATACAATGTAGATGTAGCGCAGATCAGAGAGATGATCGGCACTGACAACCTGACCTTCTTCAAAAAGGACATCCAGTTGAAGAAAGTAATCGACATGCTGTATGACAAGGCAAAAGTAAACAAGGTTGAGAAGAAAGCTGAAGAAGCTTAAAATATAAACAAACAGAAATAAGGGGGACACAAAAGAATGGCTTTAGTACCATATGTAATTGAACAGACTGGTAGAGGAGAGCGCTCTTACGACATTTATTCAAGACTGTTAAAGGACAGAATTATTTTTCTGGCAGATGAGATTAACGACCAAATCGCCAGTCTGGTGGTAGCACAGCTGCTGTTCTTAGAAGCAGAGGACCCTGAGAAAGATATTTGTATTTACATTAATAGCCCCGGCGGTTCTGTAACCGCCGGCATGGCTATTTATGACACCATGCAGTATATTAAATGCGATGTTTCCACCATTTGTGTGGGTCTTGCAGCCAGCATGGGTGCATTCCTTCTGTCCTCAGGGAAAAAAGGTAAGAGATTTGCGCTTCCTAATGCGGAGGTGATGATTCATCAGCCGCTGGGCGGAGCAAAAGGGCAGGCTTCTGATATCAAGATTCATGCTGATTGGATTTTGAAGACAAGGGAGAAACTTAACAGAATTCTCAGCGAGAATACAGGTCAGGATTTAGCTATCATTGAAAGAGATACCGACAGAGACAACTTTATGAGTGCAGAGGACGCTGCCTCCTATGGATTGATTGATAAAGTAATTTCATCCAAATAAATAAGTAGAGGGGGATATTTATGTCAGAAATATTTGGCGAAAAAAAAGAAGCGAGATGTTCTTTTTGCGGAAAGCCGCAGAGCCAGGTCAGACGTCTTGTGGCAGGACCGGGTCTTTATATATGTGATGAATGCGTAGATATGTGTCTGGGCATTATAGAACAAGCTGAGCGTGAGGAACAGATGACGACGCCAGTCAAGCACGTGGGATATCAGCTGCCAAAACCAAAAGAAATCTTTGATACCCTGTCTGATTATGTCATTGGACAGGATTCTGCAAAGAAGACTCTGGCCGTAGCAGTATACAATCATTATAAGAGAATTAACAGAACTGACGATACAGATAGGGATGTTGACCTGCAGAAGAGCAATATCGTCATGATAGGACCGACAGGTTCTGGTAAGACACTGCTTGCCCAGACATTGGCAAAGCTACTAAATGTACCTTTTGCCATTGCTGATGCAACAGCATTGACGGAAGCTGGATATGTTGGTGAAGATGTAGAAAACATCCTGCTTCGCCTGTTGCAGGCGGCAGATTTTGATATAGAAAAGGCTCAAAAGGGCATTATTTATGTTGACGAAATTGATAAGATTGCCAGAAAATCAGACAATCCGTCTATTACTAGAGATGTCAGCGGCGAGGGCGTGCAGCAGGCGTTGTTGAAAATTCTGGAAGGTACTGTTGCTAATGTACCGCCTCAGGGTGGACGTAAGCATCCGCATCAGGAGTTTATTCAGTTTGATACCAGTAACGTACTTTTTATCTGTGGCGGCGCTTTTGACGGTCTCAGCAATATTATTCAGCGAAGAATGGGCGAGCGAGTCATTGGGTTTAATCAAACGACGACTTCTGTAAAAAAGGAAGACAGCAAGCTGCTTTCTGAAATTCAGCCAGAGGATCTTTTGAAATTCGGCTTGATTCCGGAGTTTATTGGAAGACTGCCTGTGCTGGTTGCTTTGCAGGAGTTGGACGAGGAAGCTCTCGTACGGATTATGCGTGAACCTAAGAACGCACTGATTAAGCAGTACAAGAAGCTATTTGAAATGGATCAGGTAGAACTGGAAATTGAAGATGCGGCTGTCAGTGCAATTGCCAGGAAAGCAATCGAGAGAAAAACTGGCGCAAGAGGTCTGCGCAGCATTTTTGAGAAAGCGATGAATGATATCATGTTTGAAATTCCTTCAAGAGATGATATCGTAAAGTGTATCATAACCAAGGAGACCATCGAAAACGGTCAGGCACCGACGCTGATTGTTGACGAAAATAAAGATGCGAATAGCGAGGCTGACGCCTCATAAAACAGGCGGCGACGGCCGCCTTTCGTATAGTGATACGACTAGCTCAGCCAATCATATTGACTCTTGGGAACTGGTCGTAGAGTGCCACGTGCTAAAGCACTGCACTCCTGACAGGGGACCTACTACAATTCGCTTCG
>NZ_CALPCF010000020.1:0-46729 GCF_943192965.1 Senimuribacter intestinalis | reverse complement strand
ATCAAAGGAAAAAAAGAGAAGTTAATATCGCGAACAATACTAACTTCTCTTTAAATCCCTTAACTTAATGCCATTGAAAGGTAAACGCCGGGGATTTTTTGTGACTTTGAGGAGAAAACTGGTGAAAAAATTTTTTAAAATAAAAAAGCGTTTTCATTTTGTTTTCATTTTTCTTCAGTATAGTAAGAGCATATCAAACAGAAATCTAATTTAGGAGGATAGAAAAATGACAAAGAAAAGAACTGGAAAAGTAATGTTAAGCATATTGCTGGCTTTATCGCTGGTAGTGACCGCCTTTGCATATGCAGGTGCAGCGGGAGGTGCTGATGCCGCCGCGGCTTCTAAGATTTCGTGGAGCAAAGCTAAAGCGATTTTTAAGGAAGAACTGCCAAAGGGTGCAACTGTAAAATATGTGCATTTGACCAGAGATGACGGGCGCAGCGTTTATAAAGGTAAAGCGGTAAAGAGCAAGTATGTGTATTCTATAGAAATAGCGGCGTCTGACGGCAGAATTTTAGATAAGGATAAGGACAACGAAGGTTCCAGATACACAGCTTCCAAGGTGGGTGCTGTAAGCAAAACCACCATTCGCAACAAAATTAAAAACAAAGTGCCTGGCGCTATCATCATCTACGTAAAATTGACTAGAGATGATGGAAGATACGTCTATGAGGCAGAGGCGTATAAGGATGGTTACGAATATGATTTTGAATTCTCAAAGAGAGGCGCAATCCTTGAGTATGAGAGAGATAAAGTGTAAAAGATGAAAAGAAAGAGGCTGTTTCAATAAGCTACTGAGCAATAGATTGCACCATTTTAGGCAAAAATGCTGGTAATGGTGCAATTTGTGTTTTTGTACCATTTGACGCTGAAACAAGAGAAATAGTGCAGTATGGCGGATTGTTCTTTCTGATTAGTGCTGAGAAGTTTCGATTACTTTTGGCTTGTATGTCATCTTGCAATAATAATTACAAATGGAAGAAAAAAATAGAAGATTAATTGTACATCTCATGGTATACTAGGAGAAGAGAATGACATTATAAATTTGACATATTGATTTGAGGCTAGGATTCAAGATTTTCATCATCGAATAGCGATGAGCGAAAATCGCATAATGTGTAAGCATCGTTAACCACATTTCCATTGTGGTACTCTTGTGCACAATGCTTTTAGTAAAAAGCTGATACTGCATAATATTTCGCTCTGCAAGCAGTCCCAATAGTCGTTTGCTAATAGCTTTGTTTAGTTGCATTTGTCTTTTTGTCAATTCCTGTAACAGCACTAACGCCTATGCCCATATATAATGGAACTTTAGACATGACATTCTTTGTTGGCTTAATATTTGTTTAATAGGGAGTTGCAGTATGAAAAAAGAAGTTAATTACATTGAAGAACATCAGTGGGACAAATCAGTTTTTGAGAAAGGGGAGGCTATGCCTTTGACAAATGAGCAAAAAGCGCATTTTGATTTGCTTCGATCACTAATAGAAACGAAAGAGTCTCAATATGAAAGAAGAAGAAATGAGCAGAAGTGGGATAATTTTGTAGAGGTACTTTACCCATCCCTTTGCCATATTGCAGAGATTCAGGGCGGATATGTTAAAATGAATGCGTGTGAAGATACCTATTTTGCAGAACTCATCTATATCGGAGAGAATCTCATATTGGATATTGACGGCGTTGAAGGTTTGGCAGACTTTAATGAGATTTTGTCTGCCGCGGATAGTTTTTCGATTGTTCCAGAAAAGGAAGGTTTTAAAATGCGTTTTACTTTTTCACTATACGATAGAGTTAAAATAGCGGACATGTCAGAGCGTATTGCGGTGATAGAGAAAAAAATGAAACAGCTGGCTACCCGAGAAGAGTAGAAAAATTCAGCTTGTGCGGTAACTGAACGACAGCCGGCATTTGGTAGATAATGACCAAATGCCGGCTGCATAGATACAAGGAAGAAATTTATAGAGGAACGGATTCTCCCTTTTTTAATACCAGAGCTATCTGCCTCAAGGCTTCGATGTCTTCGTCAGGTTTTCCGTCAAAGGCTGCCAGATTTGCGCGCTTTCCACAGGCGATAGTGCCGACCGTATCGCTGATATTTAGGATTTCAGCGTTGTTTTTCGTTGCCTGAATTAAGCATTCCAGCGGAGTGAAACCAGCAAGGTTGACTCTGGCGCGGAATTCATACAGCCCGTTTCCATGGCTGCCGGAATAAACGCCCGCATCAGTGCCCCAACCGATTTTTACCTTTGATTTTCGCAGTGCCCGCAGACCTTCAAACATGACCTCCGCCATCTGCTTCGATTTTTCGACGTAATGTGCAGGCTTTCCCTCTGGATTTTCTATAAAGTTTACCAAAGGTGAGAGTGTTGGAACCGGAAAAGAACGGTCAGCATTCTGATACATTCTGATACATTCATCGTCCATAATGGTGGAATGTTCCACGGTGCGTACGCCGCAGCGAATACACATTTTGATACCTTCTGTGCCGTGACAGTGCACAGCAACAGGAAGACCAACATAATCTGCGGCTCGGCAGGCAGCAGCAAGTTCTTCCTCGTAGAGAACAGGACTTCCCGGCACACCGCCCGGATTCATGACAGATCCGGTCCCCATGATTTTAATCCAGTCAGCGCCAAGCTGGTATTGACGGCGAACCGCTTTGGTATAAGCGTCGTTAGAATCACACTCTGCGTACATATCTCCGAAATAGTCGTTGCCTGCTTCTGTGGGTGAAAGAATCATGCCGCTTGCCAAAATATCAGGCGCCATGACCAGACCTTCCTTTACAGCGCGGGCAATACCGATTACTATGTTGTTCCGGTCGCCCACGTCGCGTACTGTGGTGTAACCCATCCGCAGGTTATCCTGCGCCAGACGAAAAGCCCGCATCACGCGGTAGCTTTCCTGCTGCACATTTTCTTCAAAGACGTCCATGCCGCAAAGATCTAAGTGCAGATGTGCTTCGATGAGACCGGGAATTAAAGTTTTTCCGGTTAAGTCGATGACCTCAGCCGCAGTGATATTCGCTGTTTTAGCAGGCTTGATTTCCTGAATCAAACCATTTTCTATGATTACGTCGCCAAACTGATCCGAAAAACCTTCGGTCAGCTGCGGAACAAGTCTTGCATTTCTTAAAACTAACATGCAGATGCCTCCCTGCTATTTTTTTTATTTATGCCTGCGAGATAACGATTCCAAATCAAGAGTGCGGCAATACCAACGACCATTACAATGCCGACGCCGATAAAGTAATATTTATAACCCAGCTCGGTATAAGTGTCAAGAACGTGACCTGCAAGGGTTGGGCAGATAACTTCAGGCAGATAGCCAAGGGTGCAGACAACGCCAATGGCAGTACCAGCTACGCTGGCTGGTATGCCACCTTCTTCCATCATGGAGAAAATGATGCCGTAGTTCAGATACATGCCAAGGTAGATGATAGCGCAGACGACAATGAAGAACGGTACACTCATATTTGGAAGCAGCGCGATGATAAATGTGCTGACACCCATGAGGAAAAAGCCAATAAACATAACCTTACTTCTGCCCAGTCTATCAGCTAAAATGCCGCCTCCCATAGAGCCTACCGGTCTAATATACTGGGACATCATGGTGACAATGGCCGCTGCTGTCGCGGTAATTCCAAATGATGACGTAGCATAAGGCGTAAAATAGTAGAAAGAAATATTCATGGTGTAGGTGCAGCACAAAATGAGAGAAAGAATCCAAATTGCCGGCATTTTAATGACTGTAATCACCTGCTTAAAGTTGAACTTTTCTCCATTTGCTGCGGTCGTATTATCCTTCATCAGGAAGAACACTAAAATGCCCAGCAGGATGACAATGACGGAATAGAAGGTGATTACACCATTAAGCCCTCCCAGATTTCCCGCTGTTTTACTGAGAAAGTTAAAAATTGCAAGGGTAATTGCAAGGTGCACGGCGTTGATGATACCGCGTCCGCCTTCCATAAAGCCATAGGCCTTACTTTGTTCGTGCTCAGCTGCAATACCGCGAAGGCCTTTTAACAGGGCAGGCCAGAAGGCAAACAGGGAAGTAAACCCCCAAATCAGATAGATGACAACCAGCATACCGTAGCTTGGGTGCATCAGATGGAGAAGCCCTGCGGCGCCTGTTAAAATCAGAGAAACAGACATAATCTTTCTTGGAGAAACCATGTCTGCGACGATGCCGCCAAAGAGATAAGAGATGGCGCCAAGAATTCCGAAAATGGAGCCAAAGGTTCCCATCTGCGTGTTGGTAAGATGATACGTTTCCAGATAAGCATCGTAATAGTAGGATCTGAAATACGGCAGACCGTAAATCAATGACCCGGCGATTGTAAGAATTACTAGACGCCAAATGTTGTTTTTTAATTTAGAAGTGATATTTTCGTTCATTTAAGTCTCCTTTCCATAAATTCTATCACAAAATAGAAGTTGGATATTATTTCAAAAAAATTATAAAATAATGTGCCGAAGCTGACAAATTATCAGGGATTTCTTTTTAAGATAGATTTAAAAGCTTTTTTTTTCGTGTTACGAGAAAAAATGGAGAATAGAGCAGATTACAAAAAAATATGCAAATCATCATCGCCATTTTTATAGAATTTTCAATTTATATGAGAATTTTTGCTGGTAAATGGAGAAATCTGATGATAGAATAAATGCAGCAGAGAAAGGAGAAGTGTCCGTGTCTGATAAGTTTTATCAAAATTTAGGCGCAAAACTGCGTGTCTATAGAAAAATACAGCAGATAACGCTGAAACAGCTTTCGGAAGCACTGAATAAAAGTCTTGCGACCGTTTCTAAGTATGAAAAAGGCGAGATTGTCGTAGATTTAGAAGTTTTGATTGATTGGTGCAGATATTTAAATGTTGACATAGCAACGCTGCTTCCGAGCTCGAAAGAGACGGAAACAGATAAGCAAAGGTATGCTGGGAATTATATAGACAGGCTGTATCTCTACAGCTATATGGGACACAAAAACAAGCTGCATATTGATGTAATTGAAATAGATAACACAAAGATGCGCGCCACTCTTTATTTAGATGTTGCGGATGTCTCTAATATTTACGAAAGCAGTTTTATCTATTTCGGAGAAGTGATTTATAGTGATATCAGCATTAATTTTGTGTTTTTTAATGCTTCACCGCCGTTTGATATGCTGACTTTTAGTATGCCAACGCTTTCAGAGGAACAGGATTATCGGATTGGAATGATGAGTTCCATGACCTTTACATATCAGAACATTGCCATCAAGGTACTGGCAAGCTGCGCACCGGTGACGGATAAGACGTTTTTGATAGAAAAGCTGCAGCTTTCCGGGGAAGAGTTTAGGAACATGAAACAGTTAAATTTTTTTAAGATATAAATTTAAGATATAAAGAGGTAATTTTATGTTATTTGATTCACATACCCATTTAAACAATGAACGGTACAGCGAAGCAGAAGTGCTGCAGCTGATGGAGGAAATAGAAAGCTCGGAGGTTTCTTATGTCATGGACGTGGGCTTTGACCTTGAAAGCTCTGTGCTGGCGGTAAAACATGCAGCAGAAAAGCCTTGGTGCTATGCGACAGTAGGCTTTCACCCGCATGATGCAAAAAACTTGGATGACATGACCTTGGAACTGATTCGCGGTCTTGCGAAAAAAGAAAAGGTACAGGCGATTGGTGAAATCGGTCTGGATTTTCATTATGATTTTTCAGAGCGAGATGTGCAGCGGTACTGGTTCAGAAGACAGATAAAGCTTGCAAATGAGCTGAAGATGCCTATCGCAATTCACAGCAGAGAAGCAGATCAGGAGACGATGGACATTTTGAAAGAGGAGGGTGCTTTTTCGGAGGAACGGCAAAGCTGGTTTCCGAAGAGGAAAGGACCAGACGGAGCGTTTTTACCGGACAGCAGAGTGCTGCTTCACTGTTTCTCCGGCAGCAAAGAGCTTGCTAAGCAGTATGTAAAGCTGGGTGCCACTCTTTCTATTTGCGGACCGGTGACATTTAAAAACAATCGCAAGACCCAGGCGGTCGTGCAGGAAATTCCATTAGAATTTCTGCTGGTGGAAACCGACGCGCCGTACTTAACGCCGGAGCCTTTTCGTGGACGTCCCAATAAAAGCCCTTATGTGGAACACACAGCAAGACGCCTTGCTGTGTTAAAGGGAATTTCTTATGAAGAGGTAGCAAGCATTACCTGCGAAAATGCAAAAGTTTTTTACGGAATTAAATAGACACACAAAAATTTCCAGCTTCGACACCCTGCTTCGACAGCTTCCTGCACAGCTTTTGTGCTATTCTGTCATTATCAAAGGAAGCAAAGGGGAAAAAATATGGAATTTATAGGAAATCAGATTCATGTAAAGACGATTTTAGCCACTTTGACAGTGGCTTTTTTTCTTGGGAGAATCAGACTGTTTGGGGGTACTTTTCCAGCTGCTATTGCGCTGATTGCGGTAATGGTAGCAGTGTCGACGGTGTATATTTATTTAATACCGGTTTTGGTTGCGGCGATACTCACAAATTCCGCTGCTGCAGGAGATTTCTACGGGGACATTATCGCGGTATTTCTGTGCGGACTGTTTTTTCTGTTCTTTCACAAAATCAGATTTTCCATTCATCAGACAACGGCAGCAGCGGTCATCGCTGTGGCGGTAGGAAATTGTCTTTACTACTCGGCAGCGCACATTCTTTACCTGTTGGATTTTCAGGTTTTGCTGAAAGAGGCCATTGCGGTAATGATTTACATAAGAGTTTTTAATACAGCAGCGAAGATGATTTTTGTAGGCAAAGAGCAGCGGGCAGTTTCAACAGAAAAGGCGGAGATTGCCCTGACGATTTTAACTGTTTCCATCATCGGTGCTATAGAGTATTCCCTTCTGGTGATACCTCTTTGGATTTTTGTAGTACTTGTGGTTCAGTACTGTAAAGGCATGCGGCAGGCACTGGCACAGACGGCTGTAATGGCAGTATTTGCAGCTTGTCAGGGGCAGGAGTTTGCGAAACTCATGACAGCGATTATGACAGCTGTGGTGGTATCATGGTTTCTGGCTGCTTTTGTCGATGGAAAATACCGAAAAGGGATTCTGGCAATGGTGATGTTTTTTACAGTCTGCAGCCTGTGCAGAGAAGAAATTTTTGGACTGGTAGCGGTGATATCGCTGTTTATCACTATCCCTCAGAGTCTTTTGGTAAAATGCTGGTGTGCTGGAGAGCAGCGGTTCATGCCGGAGGTTTTCAGTGAGGCAGATATGCAGCTTTATGCTGCCCAGGGGGATTTGCGGAAGAAAAAACAGGTATTTACTGCGCTGAGCAAGCTTTACGCCGGAGATGTGGAAAGTCATCAGATTATCTCCTACCAGTTTGCGGGCATGGCGAGAACCGTGGATAGCCTCTTGAAAGATCTGCAGAAACAGAGGACGCGCGCCGGCGAAGCGGAACGTGTGAAGCCGGTGATCATCGGAGAGGCGTCTTATGCCTTTGAGGCGGTATCTGGAGACAGCAGTCTTTCTTTCTCCTTTGGGAAGCAAAAACAGGCTATTATCATCAGTGACGGGATGGGAAAAGGCAGCAGGGCGGCAGCGGAAAGCAATCTGGTCGTTAAGACCCTGTCTCAGCTTTTGGAGGCTGGATTTGATGTAGATTTGGCAGTAAAGACGGTAAACGGAATTCTTATGACGGAAAATGGGGGAGACATGTTTGCTACGGTGGATCTTGCCATCATCGATAAAGTGACCGGAAGAACGCAGATTTACAAAATGGGTGCAGCCTCAACTTTCGTGAAACACGAGGGAAAGGTAGCTACGCTGAAAAGACCTGCACCGCCTGTTGGCATTGTGGAGGGGGTAAGTCTTGCGTATATCGACGTGCGGTTAAAGAAAGGCGATCTTTTAGTAATGGTTTCGGATGGTGTGACCGACTGCGACAGACAGGATACAGGATGCCAATGGCTGCAGGAGCGGCTGTCTCAGATTGGAACCAAAGACCCGGGAACCATTGCAGAGCTGATTGTAAATAAGGCGGCGGAGAAATACGGACTTAGGGAACGAGATGATTTAACGGTGGTGGTTGCAGCAATTTAGATACTTTTCGTATTTTGCTTTCAAAATGAAGTGAAATATGATATACTTTTAATGATGAAAAAACAAATTTTAGAAACCATACAAAGACATAATTTAGTCAAACTACATCAGCACATCGTTTTAGGACTGTCAGGCGGTCCTGATTCGGTGTGCCTTTTTCACGTATTTTTAGAGTTGGCGAAGGAGATGGACTTGCACCTTTATCCGGTTCACGTCAACCACAAATTTCGTCCCGGCGCTGCGGAGGAGGATCAGGCTTATGTGGAGCAGCTTTGCGAGACGGCAGGGTTTTCTTGCAGAACTTTTGTCATCGACTGCGTAAAGCTGGCAGAAGAAGAGCATTTGACGCCGGAGGAAGCGGGCAGAAAGGCGCGCTATTGCGCTTTTGCAGAGGTGGCAGACCAGCTTGTAAAGAGAGGCATTTCCCGCAGTGAAATTGTCATTGCTGTTGGCCACAATGCGGACGATCAGGCTGAAACGATTTTGTTCAGACTTCTTCGCGGTGCGGGCACTGACGGACTTTCCGGCATGAGATACTCCCGCTTTGATGAGACGGGGAATCGCATTATCAGACCTCTTCTCGACGTAAAACGAGAAGAAATCATGGCGTACTGCAAAGTGCAGAACCTTTTACCGAGGATGGATTCCACCAATGAGGAGGAAAAATATACCAGAAACAAAATCAGACTCAGTCTAATTCCGCATCTGGAACAGGAATACAATCCGGCGGTGAAGGATACAATGATTAGGATGGGGAAAGCGGCGGCGTGCGACAGTGATTTTCTATGGCAGCAGGCACAGGACGTATACGAAAAACTGGTAAAGAAAAGCAGTGAAACCCATGTGCTGCTCGATGGCCGCAGTCTTAAGAAGCTTCATCGGGCAATCAGACAGCGGGTGCTTGCCAGAGCCTGTGCGGACTTAGGACTTTCTCAGGATTTGGCGTGGACACATTTTGAAAATTGTGAAGCCATCGTTTTTCATGAAGGACCGTCAGCCAGCTGCAGCCTGCCGAAAGGTTACCGCCTGCAGAAGTGGTATAAGGATATTGATGTGATGCGTCCGTTTATTGAGGCGGGGGAGAATCTTCCGGCGCTGGAAGTTTATGTCCTCAGTAAAGAAGCCTATGATTATTTGGCACCAGTTGAAAACCGAAGAGCGGTCTTTGACTATGACGCATTGACACAGGCGTATGACAGTCAGGACTTACTGCCTGAAAAATCTATGACATTGGGCTTCCGGCAGCCGGGCGACTATATCGCTTTAAGCGAGGGAAAGACAAAGAAGCTGCAGGATTACTTTGTGGACCAGAAAATTCCTAAGTCTCAGCGTCCATATGTTCCTCTTCTGAAAATAGGCAGAGAGGTTTTGTGGGTGCTTCCCTGCGAAGCAGACCCAAAAGGAAGATTTTCGGGAAAATATAAGCTGTGCGGGACAACAAAAAAAGTGATTTGTATTGAAATAATTTGTTAAATATGATAAAATTATAAAACTGTTTTGTTAAGAGAGAACAATTTTTTCAGAAAATTGCTATCAATAGACACGGGAGGAGAAAACTAAATTGAAAAAATTCGTAAAGAATATCAGTATTTATTTAGTGATTTTTGCACTGGTACTGGCAGCGGCTTTCTTCTATAAGGGAGGCGGCAGCGCAGAATACAAGCAAGTCAAGTTTTCGACACTGTCCAACTACTTAGAAAGCGGCAGAGTTACCGAAATCGAAATCGAGGACAGAAAGATCACTGCACAGATTGGAAAAGACAAGTATGTCTACACCTTTGCGGCAAATATTACGGATATCGACTGGATTGAGGATACGTATATTTTCCCGCAGGTACAGGAAAAGAAACTGGAATACAAGGGCGGACCGAAGCCTTCTTCTGGTTCTGTGATTCTGAATCTGCTGCCGACTCTGATTATGGTAATTGCTTTGGGATTCCTGTTTTACCTGATGATGAATCAGGGCGGAAACGGCAAAGCCTTTTCCTTTGGAAAGAGCAAGGCGAGACTTTATAAAGGTGATGGCAAACGAATTACTTTTAATGATGTAGCAGGTCTTGATGAAGAAAAAGAAGAACTTGAAGAGGTAGTAGATTTCCTCAAGGATCCTAGAAAATACAAAGAAGTCGGCGCAAGAATTCCAAAGGGAATTCTTCTTGTGGGGCCTCCGGGAACCGGTAAAACCTACGTTTCCAGAGCGACTGCGGGTGAAGCTGGCGTGCCGTTTTTCACCATCAGTGGTTCCGACTTTGTAGAAATGTTCGTAGGTGTCGGTGCGTCCAGAGTCAGAGACCTCTTTGACCAGGCGAAGAAGAACGCACCTTGCATTGTATTCATCGACGAAATCGACGCAGTAGGTCGAAAGAGAGGCGCAGGTCTTGGCGGCGGCAATGATGAAAGAGAACAGACCTTGAACCAGTTACTGGTTGAAATGGACGGATTTGGAGAAAATTCCGGCATTATCATTTTGGCAGCGACCAACAGACCGGATGTACTGGATCCGGCTCTGCTCAGACCGGGGCGTTTCGACAGACAGATTGTCATTGGCGTTCCGGATATCAAAGGCAGAGAAGAAATCATCAAGGTTCACTCAAAGAACAAGCCGTTATCCGACGAGGTTTCTCCGAAGATTCTGGCAAGAAGAACGCCGGGCTTTACTCCTGCGGATCTTGAGAACTTGCTGAATGAAGCTGCTTTGATTACGGCAAGGAGAAATGGCCGCAAAATCAGAATGGCAGAGATTGAAGAAGCTGCAACCAAGGTAATGGCAGGACCTGCGAAGAAGAGCAGAGTGATTAGCGAGGAAGAACGCAAGCTGACAGCCTATCATGAAGCCGGTCACGCAGTGGTAATGCGTACCCTGCCAAATTCCGACCCGGTACATCAGATTACCATCATTCCGAGAGGAAATGCCGGCGGATTTACCATGTCTCTGCCTGAGAAAGATAAGGCTTACGAGACCAAGAAAGGCATGCTCAATGCCATCAAACATCTTCTTGGCGGTCGTGTTGCAGAGCAGCTGACACTGGATGATATCAGTACTGGTGCCAGCAACGATATTATGCGTGCGACCGAAATTGCAAGAGGTATGGTTACCAAATACGGTTTCAGTGAAAAAATCGGACCTGTTAACTACAGCGATTCCGATGAGGTATTCCTAGGTAAGGATTTCTCCACCAGAAAGAATTACTCTGAGGGGGTTGCGGCAGAAATTGATAACGAAGTCAGAAACATCATTGAAGACGCTTACAATGAAACTGTAAAAATTTTAGAAGAAAATATGGATAAGCTGGAAAGAGTAGCGCAGGCGCTTTTAGAAGTGGAAACTCTGGACGGCGAGCAGTTCGAAGCTCTTTATACTGGAGAAGTCGACGCAAAGCAGCTGGCTGATATGGTGAGAGCAAAAGACGAAGAAATCCGCAAAATCAACGAGGAAGAGGCTGCTGAATTCGAAAGAATCCGCAAAGAAGAAGCGGAAAGAGAAGCAGCAGAGCTTGCAAAGTATGATACGGATTATATGGAAGAAGCAGAATCATCTGATTCCGATGGCGAAGAAATAAAGGAAACTGAAAGCGGCGAGGCGGAAGCTGATCCTGAAGGGGAGCATAAGGAAGAAGAATAGAGGTAATGTATGAAGATCACTGTAAATGATTGTTTGAGTTTAGAGGCATTCAGCCCCAGTATTCTTGCAGCAGGAAAGCGTAATATTGGAAATCGTGTGCGCTCTGTGTCGGTCATGGACGCAGTCAGCGTGGAAACTGCTGTTAAAAATAATGGTGTGCGTGAGCAGATTGTTCTGACATCATTTTACGGAATGCATGGCAAAGAAAAACTCCAGTGTGAGGTCATCAAGGGACTTGCCAAAAGCGGTGTCAGTGCGCTGGTTATTTTTCATGTAGAAAAGGGACTGACTAGCACTGACAGCGAGGTCATAGAAACGGCGGAAGCTGTTGGTCTGCCGCTGATTGTGATTCCTCAAAATAACAAGGCGGAATATTCTGATGCCATCGAGCAGATTATGGATAAGCTTTTATATGGCGACAACTTCAAGAATAGTCTTATCAACAACACCATCTACCATCTGCTGAACTTTGAAAAACACAAGACCTTTCAGGCGGCGCTGAGAGAGGCGGCTGTCAGCAATGATTTTCAGGTAGTGCTGTTATCTAAGGATTTTAATCCGATTCTGTCTATTGAAACGAGGCAGAGAACTACCATCGCTGACGCCATTCGCCTAGGCAAGGAACGCGATGTTGAAAAAGCTGGTATTTACACTTTTATCGATGTTAACGGCGTACTGACCTATTGGGGACCAATTACGATCAATAAAGAAAAATATTTCCTGTTTATCGTAGATAATGAGGATAATTACTCAGCAGGTGAAATCACCAAGCTGTCGGAGATTATCGAGCTTGCTATGGGCATGTGGAAGTATACGCCGGAGAGGGACGTGCGGGCAGAGCTGATTAAAGCGCTGATTCGCGGCAATAAGTCTTTAGCGTATTCTCTGAAAGACGAAATGAATGTCAAAGCAGACAACATTATCAGTGTCTTTTATGCAAAGGGCATTGAGAATAATCAGGGAAACAGTGTTATCAGTGATTTTGAAAAGCGAGAAGGCATTGAAGTGCTTCGTATTACCGAGGGTGAAGAAACTTACGGTATGATTTTAAAAAACGAAGAGAAGCGGGAGGACGAGGAAGTATCCCAGAAGACTAGCTGTCTGAACCTCTTTGATAAGCTGAAAGAAGGCAGTAAGACGGTGCGCATTTTCCATGCTACGGGCATTGACGGAATCGAGGGTGCAGGAGACGCATTCAGGCTTATTAGTGAAACCTGGACTTTTGTGGAGAGCGTATTCCCATATAAGAGAGTGTTCACCAAATACGAACTTGCACTCGTATCGAACTGCATTAATCTGCAGGTGCAGGGAGGTTATTTGAAGAAGAATTATATGGATCTTTTAGAGCCATTTAAAAAGGAAATGGGTGAAAACAAGGCAAAGCAGCTTCTGGAGACTTTGGAAACCTTTGTCCTTGATGCAGGCATGAACAGCGGAAAGACTTCCGAGTTCATGGGAATTCATACTAATACCGTACAGTACAGACTGAAACGGATTAACGAAGTTTTGGGCGCAGAAATCACCGGAAACAGAGTCATTCCGGGACTTACCATGGCGCTTGCCCTAAAGCGGCTTGACCGAGTTGTGAAGTAAAATATGAAGGAGATATACGGAAATGCTTTTAGCTTTTGACGTTGGAAACAGTAATATCGTACTTGGCGTATTTAAAGACGGAAAGCTGATTACCAACTGGAGAATCAAGACTGATACTAACAAGAGTGCCGATGAATATGGCATGATTGTCAATCAGCTGTTTGCTTACGAGGGTCTGAAGACTTCTGAGGTCAAAGATGTGATTATTTCAACGGTTGTGCCGTCTGTGCTCTATACACTGCAGCATCTTTCTATGAAATATTTTGACAGACGTGCCATCACTGTGGAGTCTGGCATTAAGACTGGTCTAATCGTAAAATATGATAACCCTAAACAGGTTGGTGCTGATAGAATTGTCAACGCCGTTGCAGCAGTACATAAATATGGCGGACCGCTGATTATCATTGATTTTGGTACAGCGACCACCTTCTGCGCTATTACGGAAAATGCCGAGTATTTGGGAGGCACTATTGCACCGGGACTGAAGATTTCCTCTGAGGCGCTTTTTGAAAAGACCTCAAAGCTGCCGAAGGTTGAGCTGGAGGAACCAGGTCACACTATCTGCAAGAATACGATTCAAAGTATGCAGTCGGGTCTTGTTTACGGTCATATGGGCATGGTGGATTACATCGTCAAGATGATGAAGAAGGAACTGGAAGTTCTGACTGAGTCGGATAAGCCTGTGACAGTTGTTGCGACGGGAGGGCTTTCCACTCTCATAGATAGTGGTGTTTCCTGTATCGACTATGTAGATAAAATGTTGACCTTAGAAGGTCTGGAACTGATTTATCAGAAGAACAAAAAGGCTAGCAAGCCATGTAAAGGAACGAAAGAAAATGAATAAATCCTTGCAGATTGGAAATGTAACTTTGGACAATCCATTTTTGCTGGCACCACTTGCAGGAATTACAGACGCTCCCACTCGCAGAATCTGCCGCGAGATGGGGGCGGCTTTGGTATATTCGGAAATGGTCAGCGGAAAGGGGCTCTTTTATCGCGGGCAGAAGAGCGAGCAGCTGCTTTATGTAGATCCACAGGAAAAGCCGGTAGCTTTTCAGGTCTTTGGCAGCGAGCCGGAGATTATGGCATTTACAGCAAAGAAGTTGGACTCCTACGAAAACGCTATACTGGATATCAATATGGGTTGTCCGGTGCCCAAAATCGTGAAGAATGGAGAGGGCTCTGCTCTTCTGAAAAATTTGGATTTGATTCACGATTTGATTGCCGCTATGGTGGCAAATACAAGCAAACCGGTTACCGCAAAAATTCGCATTGGTTTTGATTCTCACTCTATCAATGCGGTAGAGACGGCAAAGGCAGTAGAAGCTGCGGGGGCAGCGGCTATAGCAGTTCACGGCAGAACCAGAGAGCAGTATTATAGCGGAGAGGCTGACTGGAGTCAAATTGCTGCCGTCAAAGCAGCAGTGTCTATTCCTGTCATTGGAAATGGTGATGTGGTGGACGCAGCTTCCGCCATGGCGATGCTTTCTAGAACTGGCTGTGACTTTGTCATGATTGGAAGAGGTGCGCTTGGAAATCCTTGGATTTTTAGGGAAGTAAATGCGGCTTGGCGAGGGGAAGAAGTACCTCCGTCACCAGAAATTACCGAAAAAAAACTGATGATGAAAAGGCATTTTTGTGCTATGATGGAATTAAAGGGAGATCGCGTTGCAGTCCGCGAAATGCGTAAGCATATGGGCTGGTATCTGAAAGGTCTTCCGGGAAGCGCCGCCATTCGCGGGAAAATCAATCAGATTGATGACGCAGACGCTTTATTACAAATGATAGGGGAGATTTAACATGAGAAAGAAACTTTTTATCTGTTTGCTTGCGGTTATGATGGTAATCGCATCCCTTTGCCAGACCGTATTTGCAGATTTTATGGACGATGTAAAACAGTCGCCCAATGCAGTAGTCATGGTAAGTGTGGACAATGAAGATTGTCTGGAACTTGAAAATTTAAAGGATTTGAAAGTGCGCCTCACATGTCCGGGCGCAGGACTGGATATGACTGTACCTGTGGAAGAAGTGCAGATGGATGGTGAAACCATGGGACTTTGGCTGGGCTTTCCATCTGAAAAAATCAGCGATGCAATCATGAACAAGCTGGCGGAGATGCAGGGAGAACTGGATTTAGGCGAGCTGGAAGAGGACCCTAAGCTGGACATGACGAGCATGGAAGATGCAGGCGATGTCATCGAAGATATTGAGAATCTTTTGACCGAAGTGGAAATCACTGTGGAGGGACTGCCAGAGGGACACTATGTAGTGGACGGTTCTGCAGCTATTTTAACCCACGAAATCTGCAAAGCTGCAATCGACATGATTATGGAAGCGGCAAGGGAAGAGTTTGGGGAAGTAAATAGCTTTTCTGAGCTTTTTGATAAACTGATGAAGCAGCTGGGTCTTGATCTTGATGAAGTTTTAGATACTTCAGCCTGGACCCAGGAGGACTGGGAAATCCTTGAAGAGATGGGTATTACAGAAGCGGATATCGAGAACATCAAGACTTTGATTGCAAATCTCGACCCCCTGATTGAGTACATAACCAGCGAGGAATTCAGTGGTATTCTTATCGCAAACGCGTATCTTGTCTGTGAGTGTCCGCAAATTTGTGACTATACTGTGGAGCATCGCTATTATGAACGTGTAGACGGAAAATTAAAACTTGTCGGAACTGTTAACGAAGGTGAAAAAGCGAATAACTATTATTTGATGGGAACCGAAGGAGACATCATCTACGCAAAGGATTTTAAGCAGCCGGTATATCAGGGAAAGACCTACGAGTATCTGGGAAGCTACAGTGACTATGCGTTGTATGATGATTACAATTGGAAGTATTATCGTATGAAGTCGCTGACCCTTGGTGACTATGAATCCGGTTCGGGTCTGGTGCTGCGTTATGTCTATGATAAAGATGGCAGTGCAGCTGCTGGCAGCACAGCAGGTACGTCCGGCAAGGGCGATGGGCAATCCGCGCCGGCGACCGGTGATGAACTGCCGCTGGGTACCTATGTGTTGGTGCTGGCTGCAGCATTGGGCTTAGCAATCAGCTGTGTAATCGGCAAAATGACACAATCCCGTTAAATCTAAGACTTTTGTGTCAGTTTTGAAAATCTGGTTTTTGATGATTTGACACTTTCTCTATGAATTTTTAGAGAAAGTGTCATTTTTGTACTTTTAGGAGTGGTAAAGCTGGAGCTCTCTGGGTCTGCAGTGCTGCACACCTCTGTAATCATAGCAATAGAAAGAAAAATTTCCTTCGTTATCATGAAAAAGTGACACAATCGGTGGAAATATCATGTCATAGTGTCAGAATTACTGAAACACGAATTTGAAAAATGACACAATGCATGGAATTTGTGAGGTTTTATGTCGTTTCTGACTAAACGTATTTATCTAGCATGCCCCCCCTTGCGATTCTCCTAAAAAATATATAGATTTTCTCTATGAATTGCGTTTTCCATAGAATATAATAGAAATCGGACATACTAAAATGTAGATATGAAGAGAGGAACGTAGATAAGTTTGGAGAAAATTTTTAAATTGAAAGAGCATGGCACCACGGTCAGGACGGAAATCATGGCGGGTGCCACTACTTTTGTATCGATGGTATATATACTGGCAGTGAATCCTGCTATGCTGGCAGACGCAGGCATGGACAGTGCCGCAGTATTTACGGCAACGGCAGTTTCGGCGGCGCTGTTTGTTCAGAATCGGCACGCTGGTGGCGTAATAGTTTCCTTGACAATTGGGAAGAATAAGATGTATGAGTTTTTTAGAAAAAGCGAAACATTCTTAATGTTTATATTAATTGACATAACGCGGAGTTTTGTCTATAATAATAAACGTTAAGAGGTGATTGCTATGAGAAAAACGTCGTATAATCTATTACCGACCACTGAGGATATACTAAAAACAATGGGCGAGCAAATCAAACTGGCTAGGCTTCGTCGCAATTTGCCTGTTGAGTTGGTTGCAAAGCGTGCGGGGATTAGCCGCGCTTCTCTTTGGAATGTGGAGAAAGGGAGTCCTTCCGTTGCCATTGGCATTTATGCAGCCGTTTTACATGCGCTGAACAACATGGATAAAGACCTGCTGCTTGTTGCCAAAGATGATGCAATGGGACGTAAAATGCAAGATTTGAATCTGACATTAAGAAAAAGAGCACCTCGGAGGGAGGATTAAAGCGCATGTCAATGAATAAAACTATCCTTGTCTATGACGATTTCAGTGGTGCTGTGCCTGTGTTGATTGGAAGGCTTTATGTTGATGTAATTAAGGGCGGAGAAAGCTATTCCTTCGCATACGATGATGAATGGTTGGCTAACACAAAGTTGTCTCTTTCTCTTGACCCTGACCTGCCGACTTACGCCGGTAGACAATTCCCAAACGGCAGAACAATCTTTGGGGCCTTTGCGGATGCATCTCCCGATCGTTGGGGTCGGCTTTTGATGAATAAGCGAGAGCGCAACCTTGCAGATAAAGAAAAACGAAAACCGCGGAAACTTTACGACAGCGATTTTCTACTTGGCGTATATGACGAAGCTCGAATGGGCGGTCTCCGCTTCAAATTAGAGGAAACGGGCGAATTCCTATCAAACGATAAAGAAACCGCCACACCCCCTTGGGCTACATTGCGCACATTAGAAGAGGCGTCGAGACAGTTTGAAAATGATGAAAGGGCTCTGAATGAAAAGTGGTTGAATCAGCTGATCCGACCGGGTTCTTCTCTTGGCGGAGCGCGTCCAAAAGCCACTGTTGTGGATACGCAGGGGCAATTATGGATCGCGAAGTTTCCGTCAAAAAACGATGATAACAATACTGGCGCTTGGGAGAAGGTTGTCCACGACCTCGCTCGCATGTGTGGTTTGAATGTACCAGAATCAAAGCTTGAGACTTTTTCGAAGCTCGGAAGCACTTTCCTTGTAAAACGCTTCGACCGAGACAGAGATAAACGAATTCATTTTGCATCAGCCATGACATTGCTTGGTAAAACGGACGGCGCCTCCGCTGCCGATGGTTCAAGTTATCTGGATCTTGTATCAATTATCACATCGAGTGGTGCTAATCCTACAGAAGATTTGATTGAACTATGGAAACGCATTGTTTTTAGCATGGCGATTTCCAATACCGACGATCATTTAAGAAATCACGCTTTTGTTTTAAAAAAGAGCGGATGGGCACTTTCTCCACTTTACGATGTGAATCCCGTACCGTATGGTGATGAATTATCTCTCAATGTAAACGAGGCTGATAATCGCATATCCATACCTCTTGCCATAGAGACCGCATACCGTTTCAACATCACAGAAAAAAATGCAAAAGAAATGGCAGATGCAATCACCACAATCGTTGGAGACAATTGGGAGAAGTTAGCTACCAAGTACGGTATTCCCCGCGGAAAAATCGAAGACATGCGTCCTGCGTTCAACGCTTGTTATGAGTAAAAAATAGTTAAGTACGATTTGACAAATCTTACTTGACTAACCCAAAAGATAGATAGATAATAAGGTTGTGCATATATTTTATGTACAATCTTGTTTTTTTGAAGAGCTTGAATGTGCACCATTTCCGGTATTTTTAAAGAAAATGGTGCAGAAAAGACAAAACTAATGTTTGGACAATCCCTCATCTGCGCCCGCGCACTGCGGCAACAGCGGCGGACAGCCTGCCGACACCTTCTGCGATTTCTTCCTCGGTTACGTTGCCGTAGGCGAGACGGAGGAAGTTGTCTCCTTTGTTCATGAATGGGAAGAACAAATCGCCGGGCATATAGGAAATGCCCAGCTCATGGGCTTTGTACAGAAGTGCCTGTGGGTTGATATCTTCGTCTAGGCAGCACCAGAGGGCAGTACCGCCCTTTGGAACCTGAAACCTGTAGGCAATTTCATCGTAAGAAGAAAGTGCACTGCAGAGGCAGTCTCTGTTTTTTTTCCCGAAGTCGCAAAGAGTGTCGATGTGGTCATAGATGTAGCCTTTTTTGATAAATTCCGAAGCCAGATACTGACCGATAGGATTGACGAAGATCCGGCTGTTTTCCATCAGCATGGAAAACCTGTTTACTGTTCGCTCCGGTGCGACCATATAGCCCACCCTTACGCCGGGGCAGATGGTGGAGATAAAGGAATTGACGTAGATGACATTTCCCATGGTATCCAGAGATTTTAGGGACGGAATGGGAACTCCTTCATAGCGAAGAACGGAGTCGCAGTCTTCTTCCACGATGGGAATGTCGTATTTATAGGACAATTCCAAGAGCTCATATCGTCTGGAAAGACTCATGATGGTGTTTGTTGGAAAATGGAAGGTTGGTATGGTGTAAATCATGCGAGGTCTGTACTTTACAATGAGACCTTCCAGATACTGGGTCTGCATGCCGTTTTCATCCATGGGAATGGTGATGACATTCAGGGCGAGAGACTGTAGCACCTGCAGCATATCAGGGGAGATTGGCTCTTCGCAGATAATGGTATCACGTGCAGAGAGAAAAATTCGAGCAGCAAACTGCAGCGCTTCGTAGGTTTCGCCCACAATTTGAATTTCCTTGGGAAAAACGTGAATGTGCCGCTTTTCTAAAAGGGATTGAATGCTTTGAATCAGCTGAGGCAGCCCTTGGGAAGGCGCAAAGTCACACCAGTCGAAGCGGCCCTTTTCGGAAAGCTCGCTGAGAATCTGATTCAGCTGTTTTCTCGGATAAAGGTCAGGGGTAATGATATCAGCAGCCATGGAAATCAGCGGCACGTTGGGACTGTCGACACCGTTGCTGTAAAACAGTTTGTCGAAAAGGTTGTCCATTTGCAGATACTCCTCTTTTAACATGAAACTCAGTGCGCCGGGATATCTGCTGCTTTTAAAGCTGCCGCCCCGTTTAAAGTCGGCAGGCTGACTGTACGTTACAAAATAGCCCCTAGGAGAGATGGAGGATTTGATTAGATCCTCGCTGATTAGTTCTTCGTAAGCCTTGACTATGGTATTTCTATGCACGCCAATATTGGCTGCCAGTGTTCGCTCCGCCGGCAGCTTGAATCCATTAGCAAGCTCACCAGAAAGAATCCTCTGCCGAATGTCATTTCGGATCTGTGCGTAGATCGGCGTGTGGGCTTTTCGATTGATAGAAATTTTCATTTGGCACCCTCCGTATAGTCCAAAAGTCGTATGATTTCTTCTTTTTTTATTATAAACCCAAAAAAACGGCAAGTAAACAGAAATTTGGACTATTTAAAAGGGTACCATTTGGAACTTTTTATTTTTGACAGGGAGTATAAACTGATAAAAACGAAACAAGGAGGTAGACCCATGATTGTCATTCGTAATTGCAGATTGGTAAATGCTTTGACAGAAGGCTATGACGGCAGTACGGCAGATGTATATGTAAAGGGAAATAAGATTGCACAGATTCAGGCAGCAGGCACGCCCTATGAGGCAGATGAGCCGCTGACGGTAATTGACGGCACGGGGAAGACCCTAATTCCCGGACTGATTGAAATGCACGCGCATTTATATGGTTTTATCTTTAATTATTATGAACTGCAGTGTATGCCGGAGGGTAAGATTATTTTTGGCGTAGTGGATTTTGCTAATGAGTATTTGAAGCAGGGCTTTACTATGATTAGAGATTGCGGCAGTTCATATAATGCCGTGGCAACCGTAAGAAATGCCATCGAAGAAGGGATTATCAAAGGACCGAGACTGGTGCCTTGCGGTCTGATTATCACACCTACAGAAACAGGAAATAACTGCTTCAGTGATTTGTATTTGGAAGCGGACGGACCTTGGGAAATGAGAAAAGCGGTGCGCACAGAACTGCAGAAGGGCAACGACTTTATTAAGCTGATGGTTAGCGGTGCTTTTATGAACGAAGGCGCAGAGCCGGGTATTCAGGTTGCGGAGCTTGATGAGATTGAGGCGGCAGTGGCTGCGGCAAGGCGCAAGAATACTTATGTGTGCGCCCACTGCCACGGGGCAGGCTCTATCAAAGATGCCATCAGAGCAGGAGTCAGAACAATTGAACACGGTACTTTCCTCGACGATGAAGGGCTGCAGATGCTGAAAGAAAGCAAGGACTGCTACCTGGTGCCTACAGGTGCAGTAGGACTTTACTGTTTGGATACTAGCAACCCGGACATCACACAGGAACTTTATGAAAAGAGCAAAGCGGCGGCACAGATTGAAATCGATAACATCAACAGAGCGTATCGCGGAGGTCTGAAACTGGGTTTTGGTTCAGACATAGACCTTGAGGCGCTTCGCAAACACCCGGGCTATGAATTTATCGCAAGAAAAGAATATTACAATTTTGAAGATCTGGACATTCTGATTCAGGCGACAAAGAACAGCGCGGAGATTATGGGTTACGGCGACGAACTGGGTACAGTGGCGGTCGGAAAACTTGCGGATCTTGTGCTGGTTGACGGTAATCCTGACGAAGATATTTACGTCATGACAAAACCGCCGGTACACGTTTTGAAGGATGGAGAAATTCTAGTATAAAAAAGGAGAAATGACGATGAATATGAGAAAGAAATTAGGACTGGTCGTAATCGTGACCTTTTCCTGTATCGTACTGCTCATCCCTTATCTGGCGTACGATTTTTACAATCAGTTTTTGAATACATACGGCGTGACCGACACACAGATGGGCTGGCTTTTGACCATATACGGCGCGTCAGCTGTTCCGAGTTATTTTATCGGTGGTTGGGTTGCTGATATTTTCAACCCGAAAAAGCTGGTAATCGCATCTTGCGCACTGACAGGTCTGGTTGCCTTTGGCGTAGCCGTCAGTAGTTCCTTCACCATGCTGGCAATCTTATTCTTCCTCTTTGGGATCACAGCAATTACGCTGAACTGGAGTGCATACCTGAAAATTATCAAAATGCTTGGAGATGAAGACGAGCAGGGAAGACTTTTCGCTATGTCGGATATCGCTTATGCTGCGCTGTCGCTGGGTCTGCAGTATATCGTTCTTGCCATTATCACATGGGCGTTGGCAGACAATCCAAACGGATTTAAGGCAGCGTACATCATCTACGGCGCGCTGGCTATTATCGTTGGCGTTGTGGTACACTTTGCGATTCCGAACATGAGCTACGAAAAGGAAGGCAAGGGAATCAAAGAGGACCTACGCCTCATGGGACATGCCGTAAAGCTTCCAATCACCTGGTATTTATCCTTCTTTACACTGGGATATTTTCTGATTCGTTCCAATATCACCTATTTGAATCCTTATTTGACAGATGCTTTTGAAATCAGTATTCCTTTTGCGCAGGCATTTTCAGCAGCGATTAGAACTGGCATTCTAATGATTTTCTCGCCAATCGGAGGTACTCTCCGCGACAAAGGGCATACGGCAAGTTCCATGATTAACAAGCTGTCTATCGGTTGTATTATATTTTCTGTGGTGCTGATGTTAATTCCGCAGGGAAGACCGTACGTCATCTGGGTTATGCTTGCAGCCATTCTGCTCCTTGCCTGCAATGCGATGATGTCAAATTTCCTCTACACCCTGGTAACCACTGCAAAGGTGCCGAATCTCTATGTAGGAAGCGTATTCGGTATCGCCTCTGCAATCGGATATTCGTCCGATCTGTATCTTTACACCATTTGCGGTCATTATCTTGATACGATGGGTAACGCCGGGTATAAGGTTGTCTGGTTTGTCGGCGTCATAGGCGGACTTTTGATGTTTGCGATGGGGCATGCAATTAAGAAGACTTATGGATTTGAGCCGCTTGATGAAGAGGAAGCGCATTAAGATATCCGGTTAGACACCTGCTGCACTGCTGTCTGTTTTTTAGACACCGGTGTGGCAGGTGTCTATTTTTTTTCTGTGAAATTCTGGTAAACTGCAGATAAGTAAATCAATTAAGCCGAGCAAAGAGGAAAAATCATCCAAAAAACATCCAAAAATAGCATATTTTAACCAATTAAAGCGCTTTATCGCATAACAGTGCGAAAGTGTTGGAATTTGGAGATTTTTGTTTTGAGCAGGAAGGTGTATTGGAAAAAGAACATGGAATTGTTAGGAACAGGCGCTTTTTTATCTTGACTTTGACAAGATGTCGGAGGTAATATGGGCAAAGATTCGCATTTTTGTGTTTTGAAAAATGAAAACTGCCAGCTGGCGCAGAAACGGGATATTTGAACTTGTTTTTGTGTATAATACAAAAAAGATATCGAAAGTTTGTAATTGCTGTGATTGTTTAGCAGATTGAATTGGTGGTATAATAAAATTAGGTAAAATCTTCCTGATGCTAGGAAGATGCTATGGAGGTGGGAGAATGTTTGTCGAAGAACTGGAAAAAATTAGGGAAAGCGAATCTTTAGCGGATAGCCTGATAAAGCAGGCAAAACAGGATGGAAAAAAGGCTTTGGAAAATGCAAGGTGCAAAGCGGAGCAAATCATCGAAGACGCAAAAAAAAGTAGCAATTTGCGAAAAGAAGCTTTTATCGCAGAGGGAGAAAGCATTGCAGGCAGTCAGTATGAGGAGACGCTGGCATGTTGCAGGCAGCAATGCAGGGAAATGGCAGAAAAAGCTGCGCTCTGCGAGAAACCAGCAATTGAATTGATAATAGAAAGGATTGAGAGCGGTGTCCATTGTTAAAATGAAAAAGGCTGCTGTCATCGGTCTTGATACAGAAAAGGAAAGTCTCATCGCGGATTTGATGGATTTAGGCGTTATGCAGATTACCCAGCGAGAGGTAATGGATGAAGCTTTAGAAGACTATTCTTCTAAAGAACTGCCGCAGGAGGTAAACGAAAGTATTCTGGCTGCGCTGGAGCTGAAAATCAATGAGACATCTCTGGCACTGGAAACGCTGCAGAAGTTCAACACACAGAAGGAACCTCTCTTTTTCACCCGGCGGGCGATGAAGAAGAAAGATTTTGCAGACCTCTGGGAAAATAGAGAGAAGACTTATGAAGACGTGGCGCATATTTTGGCGCTCAATGACAGACGGCATAAGCTAAGAGAACTGATCAACAAAAAGCAGGCAGACCTTGCAGCCTTGCGCCCATGGCTGGTATATGACCTGCCTCTTGAACAGCGGGCGACGACAAATACGAGAATTAATCTGGGGATGCTTCCTGCTGCGGCTGATGTGGAAAGTCTGCGGCAGAGAGTTTATGACGGCAGAGAGGCAGTATTCTTAAAGGAAATCAATCGTGATAAGGATTTGATTTATCTGGCTGTTGTCACCATGAATGAAAATGATGAAGAAGTGCTGAATATCTTGAAACAGCACGGTTATACACCGGTTCCCTTCGAGGATTTTTCGGGAACTGCAGAGGAAAATCTCAGGCGAATTGCTGAAGAGATTGTGGCAGATGAAGGAGAATGCTCCCGCATAGAAGAGGAAATCACAAAACTTTGTCCGCTGAAAGAATCTGTCGAGGCCGTTTACGATCGACTTATTGTGGAACGTGATAAAGAAAAGGTAAAGGAGAAGCTCCTCAATACCAAACGTACTTTTACACTGGAAGGATGGGTGCCGGAGCCCTGTCAGGAAGCGGCAGCTAAGACGTTGGAAAAGCACGGATGCTGCTATGCGTTCCGCGATCCGAAGGAAGACGAAAATGTGCCTGTACTGACAGAAAACAGTGGGCTGGTGGATCCTTTTGAAGCCATTACGGAAATGTATTCCTTACCGGATTATCGAGGCGTAGATCCGACCAAGTATTTTGCTTTTTTCTATGCCATGTTTTTTGGCATTATGCTCAGTGATGCAGGGTACGGTATTGTCATTGCGATTGCCTGCTTTGTAGTGCTGCACAGATACGCACTGGAGGGTATGACTTACCGCATGATCAAGATGTTCTTCTATTGCGGACTTTCCACAGTGTTCTGGGGTGCGCTCTTTGGCGGCTGGTTTGGAGATTTCTTCCAGGTAGCAGCACGAGTCATGTTTGGCAAAGAGATCACCATACCAGCGCTTTGGTTTAATCCGATTGAAGATCCGACCAAACTGTTGATCTGGTCGCTGATCTTCGGGGTGATTCATCTGTTCCTGGGTATGGGTATTAAAGCATCCATGCTGATAAAAAGAGGACAGTGGAAAGATGCAGTCTTTGATATTTTTTCCTGGTATATGGTTATCGGCGGCGCAGCTATGTGGCTTGCCGGCAGCAGTATCAGCCAGGCACTGGTAAAGCCGGGCATGTACATTGCTGTTTTAGGCGCAGCGATTCTGCTTTTGACCGGCGGAAGAAACAACAAAGGCATCGGAAAAGTTACAGGCGGCTTAAGCTCTCTGTACAATATCACCAGTTATATCTCGGATATTTTATCCTATTCAAGGCTGTTGGCTCTGGGCCTTGCCACCGGGGTTATTGCAAACGTGGTAAACACTATGGGCTCGCTGAAAGGCAGCGGTCTTGCAGGGACTATCATACTGCTTATTGTATTCGCTTTTGGACACACTTTCAATCTGGCAATCAATGCACTTGGGGCGTTTGTCCATTCCAGCAGACTGCAGTATATTGAGTTCTTTGGAAAATTCTATGAAGACGGCGGTGATGAATTTGACCCGCTGCGTAAAAATACAAAATATGTTCGTGTAGTTGAAGACACAGATGGAGGTAGAAAATGATTACGGGAAATGTTTTTGCACTGATGGGTGCAGCAGTTGCAGCGCTGGCAGGAATTGGAAGCGCAATGGGTGTTGGTATCGCAGGTCAGGCAGCAGCAGGTGTTCTTGCTGAAGATCCGAAAAAATTTGGTAAAACCTTAATTTTACAGGCGCTGCCTGGCACACAGGGTATTTATGGTCTATTGATGGCATTTCTGATTTTTATCAGAATTGGACTTCTAGGCGGTGGCATGGTTGACCTTACAGTTTCTCAGGGACTGTATATTCTGGCTTCTGGCATTCCAATCGGTCTTGTCGGCATCTGGTCCGGTATTGCGCAGGGTAAAGCGGCAGCAGCAGGTGTCATGCTTCTGGGTAAGAGATCCGATCAGATGGCAAAGGGTATTATTTATGCGGCCATGGTAGAAACTTACGCAATTTTCGCCCTGCTGATTTCCATCTTAATGCTCTTTAATCTTGGAATTTAACAGATGGGACGTGAAACCATGAGCATAGAAAAAATTACATCAAAGATTATCGCAGACGCGAGAGAGCAGGCGCTGGCCATCGCGGAAGATGCGAAAATGCAGTGTGATGAAATCCTTGCAAATGCAGAGAAAGAGGCAGCAGCCATTTTAGAAGATGGCGAAAAACGCGGTCAGGAAGAAAAAGAAAAACGGATTCAGAGAAAAAAAGCGGTGGCGGATATTGACGGACGCAAGTTGGTTCTGGAAACGAAACAAAAGCTCATTGCATCTTGCTTTGAAAAGGCGGAAGAAGCGCTGCACAATATGGAGGAAGAGCGGTATATTGCTTTTCTTGCGAGGGTTATTGCCAGTACCGAAGAAGCTTCCGGCGAAGTGATTTTGAGTGCAGGCGACAGAGCGCAAATCGGCGATAAGCTGATTGCAGCGCTGAAGGAACAACTGCCCCAGGGTAATTTTACTTTGGCAGAGGAAACCAGAGAGACCGGCGGCGGGCTGTTTCTGAAAAAAGGGCAGGTATATCTCAACTGCACGATTTCCGCATTTTTAGAGGAAGCAAGGGAGCAGCTGATCGGTCAGGTCGCACAGCAGTTATTTCAGTAAGGAGAACGTGCTATGGCAAAGCGAAAAATAGAAGAATACACCTTTGCAGACGCATACATTGGAAGTTTCACACGGAATCTGATGAGCCGCAAGGACATGATGAGACTAGCCTCCTGCAAGGACCTTAAAGCGGCGGAAGCTGTTTTGCAGGAGTTCGGCTACGGGGAAGCGAAAGAACTTTACGATGACGATATCGAGTGGTTTATCAGAAGAGAACAGAACAAACTTTTCGATCTGATTTACGACACGGTGCCGGAGAGAAAAGAACTGTCTATGTGCCTGTTTCCCTATGATTATCACAACATAAAGGTTTGCCTGAAGTCTGAATTTCTGGGAATTACGCCAACGGAGGACCATCTGATGTCCAACGGCGATATCGACTGGAAGCACATGGTAGCTATGGTGCGAGACAGAAACTTCACGTTTATGCCTACTGTGATGAAAGAAGCGATTATTGAGGCGACAGATCTCTTTGGCAGAAGCGGCGATCCGCAGGAAATTGACATCATTTTGGATAAAGCCTGTTACAAGCAAATGCTGCAGGCAGCAGAAGAAACAGGTGAGGATTTCCTGATCGGTATTGTAAAACGGCAGATCGACATTTTGAATTTAAAGACCTTTGTAAGACTGCGCCAGATGAAGAAGCCATGGAGCTTTTTCCAGAAGGTTTATCTTGCAGGCGGAAATATCAGCGAAAGTTTTTTCTTTTCCGCATGGGAAGAAAATTACAGCCAGATTGCAGATAAGCTGACCCCGTATGGACTTTCAGAGGCGATGGCAAAAGGCGGCGCAAAGCTTTCTGAGACGGGAGATTTTGCTCTCTTTGAAAAGCTCTGCGAGGATGCGCTGATGGAATATAACAAAAAGGCGAAATATGAGAGTTTCGGCATTGTGCCAATTGCGGGATACTGGTATGCAAAGGAACTGGAAATTGACAATCTGCGAATTATTCTGACGGGAATTTTAATCGGCTCTACGCCGGAGCAGATTGCAGAGAAATTGAGGGAGCCATATGTATAAGATAGGTGTAATTGGCGGCAGGGAATCGGTTCTGGGCTTTAAAGCTGTAGGACTTGATGTGTTTCCCGCTGCTGAAAGCGAAGAAGCAAAGAGCATCCTGCGCCGACTTGTAAAAGAGGGCTATGCGATTATTTATATCACAGAAGTGCTCGCAAAGGATATGGCGGAGGAAATTGACAAATATAAAGACAGCAGACTGCCTGCGATTATTTCCATTCCAGGAAAAGAAGGCGCAACCGGAGAAGGTATGCGCAGCGTAAGCAAGGCAGTGGAGCGTGCTGTGGGAGCAGACATACTATTTGGAGGTGAAAAATAGATGAGTCAGGGAAAAATCGTAAAGGTTTCCGGGCCGCTGGTCATCGCTTCGGGCATGGAAGACGCCGATATGTTCGACGTTGTACATGTAGGAGATCAGGGGTTAATCGGTGAAATCATAGAAATGCGCGGTGACATGGCGTCCATTCAGGTATATGAAGAAACAGCAGGAATCGGACCTGGCGCGCCGGTAGTTTCAACAGGGGCTCAGCTTTCTGTAGAACTGGGGCCGGGACTCATTGAGACCATGTACGACGGTATTCAAAGACCTCTCGTCGCCATGCGCGAAGTGGCTGGCGCAAATATCACCAGAGGTATTAAAGTACCGTCACTGGATAGAGAAAAGAAATGGGAATTTGTCCCTGCAGTCGCTGCCGGCGACAAAGTCGAGGCTGGCGACATCATCGGTACGGTGCAGGAGACCGTTATTGTAGAGCAGAAAATTATGGTGCCTTACGGCGTTTACGGTACGGTGGAATCCATCACCGGCGGCAGTTTTACTGTAGATGAAGTGGTGTGCACCGTACGCAAGGAAGATGGAAGTCTGGCAGAGCTTACCATGATGCAGAAATGGCCGGTTCGCCGCGGCAGACCATACAAAGAAAAACTTGTGCCTGAAATGCCGCTGGTTACAGGACAGCGTGTGATCGACACTATGTTCCCAATTGCAAAGGGTGGCGTTGCTGCAGTACCGGGTCCATTCGGCTCCGGAAAAACTGTGGTGCAGCATCAGCTGGCAAAATGGGCAGATGCAGATATCGTAGTCTATATCGGCTGCGGTGAGCGCGGAAACGAAATGACCGACGTACTGATGGAGTTTCCTGAGTTAAAAGACCCACGGTCGGGAGAGTCATTGATGAAGAGAACTGTCCTCATCGCAAACACTTCCGATATGCCGGTTGCGGCTCGTGAAGCATCTATCTATACTGGTATTACGATTGCAGAGTACTTTAGAGATATGGGCTATTCTGTAGCGCTGATGGCTGACTCTACATCCAGATGGGCAGAAGCTCTTCGTGAAATGAGCGGTCGTCTTGAAGAAATGCCGGGCGAAGAAGGATATCCTGCTTATCTGGCATCCAGACTGGCACAGTTCTATGAAAGAGCCGGCAGAGTCATTTCTCTGGGTAAAGAAGGAAGACTGGGTGCGCTTTCCGCCATCGGTGCAGTATCTCCTCCAGGTGGTGATATTTCTGAGCCGGTTTCTCAGGCAACACTGCGTATCGTGAAAGTGTTCTGGTGCCTGGATTCTTCTCTTGCCTACAAGCGTCACTTCCCAGCTATTAACTGGCTGCAGAGCTACTCCCTTTATGTAGATCGCTTGACTAAGTGGTATGAAGAAAACGTCAGCAAAGAGTTTCCTGCACTGCGTGCGCAGGCGCTGCTGCTTTTGCAGGAAGAGGCGGAACTGCAGGAAATTGTACAGTTGGTCGGCGTGGACGCTTTGTCCTTTGAAGACCGTCTGAAACTGGAGGCAGCGCGCTCTATTCGTGAAGATTATCTTCATCAGAATGCGTTCCACGATGTGGATACTTATGCTTCTTTAGACAAACAGTTTAAAATGCTGAAACTGATTTTGGGTTACTACGAGATGGCGAAGGATGCAGTGGGCAAAGGTGCTGATTTTGACGCACTGGCAGGGCTTTCTGAACGTGAGTCCATCGGTAGATTTAAGTATATAGAGGAAGCGAAAGTTGACGAAACCTACAACAAAATTATGAACACCATGAAGCAGTCTATTGGGGATTTGACCAGAGGGGAGGCTGATGACGATGATGAAAGAATATAAGACCATATCAGAAGTTGCAGGTCCTTTAATGCTCGTCAAAGATGTGGAGAATGTGACCTACGACGAACTAGGTGAAATTATTCTGCAAAACGGCGAAAAACGGTTATGCAGAGTTTTGGAAATTAACGGTACGGACGCTCTGGTGCAGCTCTTTGAAAGCGCTGCAGGCATTAATCTTGCAGAAAGCTCGGTGAAGTTTCTCGGAAGAGGCAATCAGCTTTCTGTTTCTCCGGAAATGCTGGGCAGAGTTTTTGACGGTATGGGACGCCCTGCTGATGGCGGCCCTGATATCATTGCCGAAAAAAGATTGGATATCAACGGTCTGCCGATGAATCCGGCAGCCAGAGACTATCCGGCAGAATTTATTCAGACCGGTGTATCTGCTATCGACGGACTGAACACACTGGTTAGAGGACAGAAGCTGCCTATTTTCTCAGCTTCAGGTCTTCCTCATGCTGATCTTGCGGCACAGATTGCCCGTCAGGCGAAAGTAATCGGTGGTGAAAGTAATTTTGCGGTAGTATTTGCAGCGATTGGTATTACCTACGAAGAAGCGGATTTCTTTGCATCGGACTTCCGCCGCACAGGCGCTATCGACAGAACGGTTATGTTTATGAATCTTGCCAATGACCCGGCGGTTGAACGTATCGCAACGCCGCGTATGGCGCTGACCGCAGCGGAATATTTGGCATTTGATCTGGGCATGCACGTTCTGGTTATCATGACTGATATCACTAACTATGCGGAAGCTCTTCGTGAAGTTTCGGCAGCTCGTAAGGAAGTGCCGGGACGCCGCGGCTACCCGGGTTATCTTTACACCGACCTTGCGACTATGTACGAAAGAGCTGGTCGTAAGCGGGGGCAGGAAGGCTCTATCACTATGATTCCGATTCTGACTATGCCGGAAGAAGATAAGACGCATCCGATTCCCGACCTGACCGGATATATTACCGAAGGACAGATTATTTTGTCCCGCGACCTTTACAGAAAAGGTGTACAGCCGCCGATTGACGTTCTGCCGTCGCTTTCCCGTCTGAAGGATAAAGGCATCGGTGCAGGCAAAACCCGTGAGGATCATGCGGACACCATGAACCAACTCTTTGCGGCATACGCTCGCGGAAAAGAGTCGCTGGAACTGATGACGATCTTAGGTGAAGCCGCTCTCAGCGATATCGACCTGATGTACGCAAAATTCAGCCAGGAGTTTGAAAAACAGTACGTATCGCAGGGCTATGAAAAGGACAGAACCATTGAAGAAACGCTGAACCTGGGCTGGGAGCTTCTGAAACTCCTGCCGAAGAGCGAACTGAAGAGAATTAAAGACGAGTACATTGAGAAGTATTTAGGGTAGGTGAGGCATCATGGCTGAAAGAATGAATGTAAATCCTACCCGTATGATGCTGACGTCTCTGAAAAAGCGGCTAAAAACAGCTACTCGCGGTCACAAGCTGCTCAAAGATAAGCGTGATGAGCTGATGAAGGAATTTCTGGAACTGGCACGGGAAAACGGAAGACTTCGTAAGGAGGTTGAGGCGGCCCTTGCCGGCGTGTATCGGAATTTCTCTGTGGCAAGCGCCATGATGAGTCAGGAGGTTATGGAAGAATCCCTGATGTTTCCCAAGCAGGGTGTTCTGCTGGAAGTGGGAAACAAGAACATCATGAGTGTAGATGTTCCTGTCTTTGGCTTTAAGACCACGGCGGAAGATCCGACCAATATTTTCCCTTACGGCTTTGCCCGAACTTCGGGAGAATTGGATAACGCAGTAGCCGAACTGGCGGATTTATTTCCGGCGCTTCTGGAACTGGCTGCAAAGGAAAAGCAGACACAGCTTCTGGCAGCGGAGCTGGAAAAGACCCGCCGCCGCGTAAATGCTTTGGAATATGTCATGATTCCAAAACTTCAGGCAACCATCAAGTATATACAGATGAAGCTTGATGAAAACGAGCGCGGAAACCAGACCAGACTGATGAAGGTCAAGGATATGATGCTGGAAGAAACCCTTGCTGAGAAGAGAGCGAAAGATGCGGCGGTTTTTGGAAGCGTAGAATAAAGGATATAGGACATTTTGTAGATTTGGCGCAGCTGGCACCTTGGATGTGGCTGCGCCTTTTGCATGTGAGTTTGTGAGCTGTGGGTGAGAGAATGTGAAAGGAAATTTAGTTTTGCAGAACTTTACCCTTTATTCCTTGGAAAAAAGGAAAATGCAAAGAGTGAGAGGGATCTTTGATGGGTATAGGACTGATAAATCATCGTGAATTGTAGGTGACGCTATGAAATTCTTCGGAATTCATTGATTTGGGATAGGAATTCGGCTTTATCAATGGGATGGTCAAAGGGGTTTTCCTTTTTTTGCGTCAACAAAGGGTAAAGCTCTGCAAAAGGAAAAATGTTTAAGCATTGGACGCTGCGACGCAACTGGGAATTGAAAAATCGGCAGATTTGTGATAGCATGATTTAGTGACACATGAAGACGGAAAGGCGGAAAAGGCAGTTTGAATCAGACAGAATTTGTTGAAGAATTAAAGAGTGTGACGGAAAGCGCGGCAAAGCAGCCGGAGCGGTTTAATGATAGGCTGGGGATTTACTATTTAGATTGTAATATTGAGGAAAAGTGGATTGAACTGGGATTTGACGTAGGGGAGTGGAGCAAGAACCCATCGGGTGATGTGCACGGCGGCGTTATTTGCAGTCTGTTCGATACGGCTACAGGCATGGGCGCTGTGGCGCTGACCCAGAAGAATGTGACGACTACGGATATTTCCGTCAGCTTTTTGAAACCGTTTAGCGGTACGCAGTACGTGTTCCATATTGATTATAACAATGTGGGGCGGCGCATGGTAAGAGCCATCGGAAAAGCATATGACAGACAGAGCGGAAAACTTTGCGCCACTTCTATGAGCAGCTTTATGATAGTTGGAGAACGAAGTATGGCAATGCGGGTGTAAAACACCTGCTTTTTGTTTGGGAATGGCGAAATTGACCGTATTACTGGTTTAAAGTGGGTCAGCGGTCGGAATTTAAAATTGTGTAAATCTAAAATTGACCGTAAACCTGTTTGAGAGGGGTGATGCGGTCAGGAGAAAGATGATAGACGAGATTCTGTATGGAAAAATCTATTGTCTAAACTTAATTTTAGGAATCTGAATTTCCTATTCTGGAAATTATTACAATATACTGGGAAAGAAAAAGTGATTTTATAAAAAAATAAGATGTAAATTTTGATTTTTTGACCGCAGTAAGCAATTTTTGCTTTTCTGCGGTCAGACTTGCTGTTACAGTTTTTTTGCGGATGACCGCACGATGCCAGTTTTGACACTATGCGGTCGGAAACTAGATTTCCAAAGTGAAATTGCTTGATTAGTCTTTTAGAAAATATCTCCGCAGTCCTTCGGTGTGTTTGCCGTATTCGATAGCTTCTTCAGAGCAGCCGCAGATACAAGCCATACAGTGGGTGCAGTGACCGCCCCAGAGAGGCTTTCCGGCCTTGATGCTGATGTTGTTCAGCATGCAGCTTTTGGTGCAGTTGCCGCAGCCGGTGCATCTTTCAGTGGAATGGAATTTTTTGTCAGAAATAACCATTTTATAAAAAGTCTTGTTGACTATGCCGCTTTTTAGCTTGTCGATGGTAGTAATCTTGCATGGCGGAAAGGCTTCTCTGTGGCGAATTGTCTCAGCCGCACGGGCAATTTTCTTATCAGCGGCAGTGATAATTCTTTTTTCTGTTTCTTCATCGGGTGCACGGAAGATAGCAATGTAATTTTCTGGCATTTTTATACCGATTACCCCTCGGTATTGAAATCCTTTGCGAGCACAAAAGGCTTTGACGCCTTTCTCGGCATTTCCGATTTCATCACCGCAGTTCATGACAAAATAGCAGTCAGTGCTTCCGGAAAAAGTACTTTTATTTAAAAATTCCTCAAAGATGTGAGGCATTTGCCACGCATAGACTGGACAGACGAAGATGTAGGCTTTTTCCGAATGGAAGTCGCCGACTTTGTTTTCTTTAATATAGGAAACGGCGGAGATGCAGTCGTCGTCCAGAATTTTTGCCAGCTGCTGCGCCAGATGGCGACTGTTTCCGGTGCCGGTGAAATATATAATCATAGTATTCGTTCCTTTCTGGGGGTTTTCTAGTATCATAACACAGGACTTGGACTGGAACAAGTCCGACGGATTTATCTTTCTTTACAACTTTCTAACATGTTACGGAGGATGCTCCCAAACTGCTGATTAGTCAGTATCCTCATCAGAAAATGATTAAACTGGATTAGCTCTGCTTTAGAGCCGGGCTGTCTCGAAATTAGTTTTGTCGCTCCTGCACCATTTTCCTTTAAAATACCGGAAATGGTGCGGCTGTTAAGTGCACAACCCCGCCACTGCGCACCATTTATAGAGAAATAATACTTGATGGTGCAGATTTTTCTGTGAGAGCTTTTAAGAAATTGAAATCACTGGACAGAAATGATAAATTATGGAAGATATTGCTTCCAGATTCTGTATATAATTTCCAGATGAAAACGAATCACCGGTGATTTTATGTTTTTAGAGACTTTATGTGCACCATTCCATCTGTTTTAGCCCAAAATGGTGCAAAAATAAAAACTGCAAAAAAATAATTCGCACCATTCATCGCATATTTGCTTTAAATGGTGCATATGCAAAGAGGCTGTCTCATTTTATCTGCGACAGCCTTGATTTTGTTGTGTTTTCCGGCATTAATCCTGTCTTTTCGGCGGAAGGTATGGTATACTTTTATTAACGAGAAAAGAAAGAGAGAATTAAATGAATTACAACGAATCACAGATTGATAAGAGGATACTGAAAGGCCTTGCAGAGATGGGCTTTGTAGAAATGACGCCCATTCAGGAGATGGCGATTCCGGTGCTCCTTGAGGGTAAGGACATCATTGGGCAGGCCCAGACAGGTACCGGCAAAACGGCTGCTTTCGGTATCCCTATGATAGAAAACCTTCGTAGCAAGATAGGCGGCGTCCAGGGACTGATTCTTTGCCCGACCAGAGAACTTGCCATACAGGCTGCAGAAGAACTGAAGAAAATGGCAAAGCATGTGCCCGGTGTAAAAATCGGTGCCATTTATGGCGGTCAGGACATCGAAAAGCAGTTTAGACTGCTTCGTGGAAAGCTTTCCATTGTAGTGGGAACGCCGGGGCGTGTGATGGACCACATGCGCAGGGGCACGTTGAAGCTGGACGCTTTGCAGATGCTGGTTCTTGATGAAGCGGACGAAATGCTGAACATGGGCTTCCGCGAGGATATCGAGACCATCTGCGAGTCCATTCCGACCGAGCGGCAGACGGCGCTGTTTTCCGCCACCATGCCCGATGAAATTCTGGAAATCACCGGAAAGTATCAGCAGAATGCGTTGCACATTCACGTGCCGCAGGAGGAAATGACCATTCCTCTCGTCAAGCAGACCTATTATGTGGTAAAAGGAAGGGAAAAGGATACTTCCCTCTGCAGGCTTCTGGACTATATGTCCCCGAAGCGGGCGCTGATTTTCTGCAATACCAAGAGAAAAGTCGATCAGCTGACTTTGATTTTGAAGGGAAAGGGATACTCAGCGGAGGCTTTGCACGGGGATTTGTCCCAGCACCAAAGGGACCGGGTCATGACCCTTTTCAGAAGCGGAAAGCTGGAGCTTTTGCTGGCGACGGATGTTGCGGCAAGGGGTATTGATGTGGACGATGTGGATATGGTGTTTAACTACGACATGCCTCAGGATATGGAGTACTATGTGCACCGAATCGGCAGAACCGGCCGCGCAGGCAGAAAGGGGAAGGCGATTTCCCTGATTACGCCGCGGGAGAAGTACAAAATTCGCTCCCTGGAGGATTACTGCAATACGAAGATTAAGGAAAAGGATATGCCGACGGCGGCAAGTGCTTTGACTGTCAAAGCGTACAAATCGGTGTCGGATGCTGTGGAATATTGTGAGGGCAAAGACCTGACTCCATATATGAAAATCGTATATAAGCGATGTGTAGACGACGGGCTGGATCCGTTGGAAGTGGCGGCAGCCTTTTTGCGCATGAATCTGGGAGAAATTGAACCGGAGTCAGAGCAGGAACCTTCAGAAAAACGACGCCTGCGAGAAAAAAGTCACCGTAATGATAAAGGAAAAGGTGACAATGAATCGGGCGAAAAAAAGCGTCGAGGCGAAAAATCTGCGCGAGGTGTAAAGGAAAAGCGTAAGGCGGAAAAGTCCGGCAAGGGTTCTTCCGCAAAGAGCAAGAAAGGTAAAAAAGATGGAAAAAGGACAAATCGTTCAAATCAAAATAGAGGACATGACAAACGAAGGGCAGGGGCTCGGAAGAAGTAATGGCTTTGCAATCTTTGTAAAGGGCGCTGTGGTCGGCGATCTTGCAGAAGTGGAGCTTACTAAGGTAAAGAAGAACTACGCCTTCGGAAAGCTGCTTCGCCTAGTGGAGCCGTCACCGGACAGGATTACGCCAATGTGCGAATATAGCAGTCAGTGCGGCGGCTGCCCTTACAGCAATCTTTCCTATGAGGCGCAGCTTGCACTCAAGGAAAAGCAGGTGCGCGATAAGCTGGTACGGCTGGGCGGAATTTTGGAGCCAGAGATGGAGTCGATTATCGGTATGGAGGAGCCTTTTCGCTATCGGAACAAGGCTTCTATGCCTGTTTGGACCGGCGGCATTATCACCCGCAAAGGCGGTATCGTGGAGAATTTGGGCGAGCCGGCGGTGGGTTTTTATCGTGCAAAGAGCCACGAGGTAGTGGACTGCTACGACTGTCTGATTCAGTCAGCGCCTGCTATGGCAGCGGCGGAGGCTTTGCGTCAGTTTATGGAAAGCGACCATATTACGGCTTACGACCCCAAGTGGGAAAAGGGTTTAATGCGCCATCTGGTGGTGAAAACTGCCCGTGGCACCGGCGAGGTGATGGTAGTGCTGGTCATCAACGGCAAAGGGATTCCTAATGCTGCCAAGCTGGTGGAAATGCTGGATGATGCCATTTATGAACTGCCGGTATCCGATGACGGCGTGGAATACAGCTTGGAGAGCGTGGTCATCAGCGTCTGCAAAGGTAAAAACGGCGCGATGCCGGGCAGTGTCATGGGGGAGGAGTTGATTACCCTTGCCGGAAAACCTGTCATCAATGAAGAAGTGGGCGATCTGGTCTTTGAAATTTCACCTCATTCTTTTTATCAGGTGAACCCGGTGCAGATGGAGAGGCTCTACGCCAAGGCGATGGAATATGCCGATCTTTCCGGCGAGGAGACGGTGCTGGATCTTTACTGCGGCGTGGGCACCATCGGACTCTTTGCGGCAAGGCAGATGGAGGAGGCTTATATGGCGCGCCACGATGGCGTGCTGGATTATGACAAAGTGGGTCGCGTCATCGGTATCGAGTCGGTCAAAGGCGCCGTCCTCGATGCCAACCGCAATGCGGTCATCAATCACATCGTCAATGCCAGATATGTGTGCGGCCGTGCCGAAGAAGAACTGCTGAAGCTGGTCTTGGGCGAAGGCGCTGCAGCAGACGATGCCGGGCTTCGAGTGGAAAAAGCCGACGTGGTGATTTTGGATCCGCCCCGTGCTGGTTGCGATGAAACCCTGCTGGAAACTGTGGTTTCTGTGGAGCCAGAGCGAATCGTCTATGTGTCCTGCGATCCGGCTACCCTGGCGCGGGATGTGAAGTATCTGGGCGAGCATGGGTATAGGTTTGAGAAGGGCACGCCTGTGGATATGTTTCCTTGGGGCGTGCATTGTGAGGTTGTGACGAAGCTGGTGAGGGTAGAAGGGGCGAAGTAAGCTACGGTGCGTCTCATGCAAAGTCTGTCCAACAAAGCGAGCGAAGTGAAGGAGGATTGGGTGCAGACGACTGCGGAAGTTGTGACGAAGCTGGTGAGGGTAGAAGGGGCGAAGTAAACTGCGGTGCGTCTAAATGGAAGGTTTGTTCAATCAAAGGGAGCGAAACATAAATGGAAAATTATGGAGAAATTCTGATATACCAGTCAAAGGATGGATTAACTAATATAGAAGTCAAAGTGCAAAATGAAACCGTATGGTTATCACAACAGCAAATGGCTGATTTGTTTCACACATCAAGAACGAATATAGTTGAGCACATAAAACATATCTATGCGGAAGATGAACTTGACGAAGCTTCAACCTGTCGGAAATTCCGACAGGTTCGTACAGAAGGAAATCGTGAAGTATCCAGAGAATTACCCTACTATAATCTTGACATGATTATTTCTCTTGGATACAGAGTAAAATCCAAGATTGCTACAAATTTCCGTCGGTGGGCTACCGAACGATTAAAAGAGTACATGATAAAAGGCTTTACGATGGATGATGAGCGTTTGAAGAATCTGGGCGGCGGTAATTACTGGAAAGAGCTATTAGAACGTATTCGGGATATCCGCTCATCTGAAAAAGTCATGTACCGACAGGTGCTGGATTTGTATGCAACGAGTGTTGATTATGATCCCAAGAGTAGTGAATCCATCGCGTTTTTTAAAATGGTACAAAATAAATTACACTATGCGGCACATGGGCATACAGCAGCAGAAGTTATATATGAGCGTGCGGATGCCAGTCAGCTTTTTATGGGACTGAAAAGTTTTTCTGGTGATTTTCCTGTATTGAAAGATATCAGCATTGCAAAGAATTATCTCAATGATGAAGAATTAAAAATCCTAAATAATATTGTATCAGGATATTTTGATTTTGCGGAAATTCAGGCGATGCGCCACAACCCTATGTATATGGCGGATTATGTGGAGCATCTTGACAATATTTTAAAAACGACAGGAGAGAAGGTGCTACAAGGGGCCGGAACGGTCAGTCATACACAGGCAATTGAAAAAGCAAGAGAAGAGTACAGAAAATATCAGGTACAGAACTTGTCGCCGGTTGAAGAAGCGTATTTGGAAAGCATTAAAAATATTCATGGTACAGCGAAGAAAATAAAGTGATAAAGGAAGGAACTATATATGGAATGCTCAAAAAGTGATTGGAAACTTTTTCGAAGTCGGATTGCAGAGTGGCAGGAAAGATATGTAGAGAAACTCTTAAAAGAATATGTGCAGTTGTTGAACGGATTAAAGAATGCTTCTGATAAGTTCTGGGAGTTGGAGAAAAGAATACGAAAAGATAGAAAACATCCGGAAATAATATTGGAAAAGAGCAAAAAGAATATGGCATACGATATTGCGGATTTGATAAACTATGGAGTAATTTCCATGGAAGATTTAGACGAATTTAGTGATGAGCTGAAAGAGCGAGTGAGTTTTCTTTCAACAAGTGTGAAATTAGAGACTGTTTTAGATGAGGGGTGAAAATGGAATTTTCAATGAAGCTAAATCCGAAACCATATAAAATGATTAAAGACGGGCAAAAGACCGTAGAGATGCGGCTTTACGATGAAAAGAGGCAGGCGATTTCGGTTGGGGATATTATTACATTTCAGAACACTGAAAATACAGAGGAAGAGCTACGTGCGCAGGTTGTGGAGCTATATCGGTTTGATTCCTTTAAAGATTTGTATGACAATCTGCCTCTTTTGGAGTGTGGCTATACGGAAGATAGTGTAAAGAATGCTTCGCCGGAGGATATGAACGAGTATTATACTTGCGAAGAACAGGCAAAGTATGGAGTTGTAGGGATTCGGATTAGGGTGTTGCATAAATGAGAAAACGTAATGATGAGGAGAAAGGGAGATGAGACAAAAAGACAAAATACTGAGCTTATTGAATACAAATGATACAATGACACAAGTTGAATTAGCTGAAGCAATGTATGGAGATAAGGATCACACCCCTAATATCTATTCAGCTTTGACTGCGCTGGTTAATTCTGGTGCGATAACACGAATAGGAAGAAGGCCTGCGTATTACTCTTTAGCAGGATTTGATAGGAAGGCTCCTGTTATACAGCTAAAAGTAGAATATCATGTCAATGTGCCAGAGCCATCGGTTGGTGAAGTTGAAAAGTATTTGGCGAGGTGGAACAATTTAGAAAATTATTATTTGCAGGAGGATGCACTGGATAAATTATTTTTGACATTGTGTCCGGGTAATTCAAATATATCTGACATACTAGTTAAGGTGGCAACATTGAATGATTTTTACAGCACAAATATTTTTACGGTATATCCTGTAGCTAAGCATATTTTGTCTTTAAAAATTGATAACAGATTGAAAGCTGGAGATGCAACATTAGTTAGGGATCTTCAAAGAGTTGAAATTAACGGTATTATTAAAAATTTCTATTCCTTTGCTACGAAGTACTGCAGTCACCATAATCCTTTAGAATATCCAATTTATGATAGCTATGTAGCACGGGTATTGAAGTATTTTAGAGATAAAGACAGTTTCGCGAAGTTTCATAATAACGACTTAAAAGACTATATACGATTCAAAGAGGTTTTTATTGATTTTAGCAAATTTTATGGTCTTGAAAGATATAATTTGAAGCAAATTGATAAATACATATGGCAACTTGGGAAGGAATACTTTCCTAAAAATTATGGAAAGAAAGAATAATGAAAATACACTACTTTCAATGATATCACGCAAAAAAATGTGGCTACAGCAAATACAATGCTGCTTTTATCAAGGTTGTATTCTTACTATTCAAATAAGTTTTTCAGGCTGCTAAAATCGGAGTTTTGGGAGGATTCCTTTGAACCTGAAATAGTTTTTACTCTTTAGGAAAAGCGTGTGGATAGTGTGCCGGATGCTACGATTACGCAGGATGGTTTTAAAATTGTTGTTGAGACGGAAATGCCGGATTGATTTTACTCAGAACAATTGATGAAGCATCTGGAAGCTTTTAAGGATGAGCGGCATAGTGTGCTCATAACACTGTCTCCGGAGCATATGAAAAAAGAGAAATTCGAAAAGCGGCTAAAAGCGTACAATAAAGAGCAATCCTATCCAATTATGCATATTAATACTACCTTTGAAAGATTGGCAAAGGCTATTGAAGAAGTTCTTGATGACAGAGATTATGAGATGCAGGAGGTTTTGGAAGATTATTTGGATTATTGTTATGAGGATAACTTGATATCAGGAGGAGATGCATGGAAATATATGCGGATGCAGCTAGCTGGAGTAACAATGGATTTTAATATTAGCGAAGGCGTGTACTACGGTGATGCGGCGAGGGGATTCAGCGCACATGGTTTTCTTGGATTATATAGCCCAAAAAGTGTACGAGTCATTGGAAGGGTTTGCGCAAGAATAACAGCAGTGGAGACAGATGAAGGAATGGAATATAATCCTGAGTTTGGAGAACTGACCGATGAGCGTAAAGTACAGATTTAACAAGCTATTGCAAATGGAGATGATCATGGTTATGACCTGCATTCAATAAAGCATAGATACTTTTTTGTTGAAAAGTTCTATGAAACAGACTTTAAGAAAACAACACCGGGCCCTTCAGGAGGTACTCGGATTTTTGATCTTACACAGGTACGGGAGGTCAATAGGCTGCCAGAAACAGCGGAAATTGCGGAAATGCTAAGGACAAGTAATTGGGGATAAGGGGGGTTATGGACTGGGTCTATACCTTGCGGCGTATAGTAGTCATGCAATAGAGAGTATATATGAGAAAAATACAGACAGGCTATGAGCGGCGAAATCGCAAAGAGCGTAGCCTGTTTTTTATATTATTTAATGTGGGTTGACAAGGAAACTGTTTAATTTACAAATATTGCAAAAAAGAACATAGAGTGGATTTTTTCTATGAAATAAACGGATAGTTTTATCCATGAAGTTAAAACGATGTTCAACTTTGCATTGTGTGTTTCATATCGATTATAACGCTATAATCAATGATGCAAGATGCAAATACTATTGCCTCCTAGGGGATGTTGTCTTATAATAGAAAAAAAGACGGAATTCAAAAGAAAAGGAAGGATTTTATACTATGAAGAAGTTTAATTTTATCATTTGTATACTGACAATCGTTTTTGTGCTGCTTTCGGGAACGGCAGTTTTTGCGGCGGAGGGAAAGATTGCAGCTCCACAAAAAATAAACTTGAAAGTCGCAGCATATGATAAAATTAATGTCAGCTGGAGCAGGGTGAAAAAGGCAGACGGATATACGATTTATTGCTCCGAGAATAGCACGAAAAATTTTAAACTTATAAAAACTATTAAGGGTGCTAACACCACTAAGTATACTCACAAAGTAAAGAAATCGAATACGAAATACTATTACAAGATTAAGTCGTACTATCAAAATGGTAAAAAAAGAGTTTATAGTAAATTTAGTTCTACTAAAAGTATAGCGGCTTTACCTCTTGATAAAGTGGAGCAATTAGAAGTATCTGTAGTAAAACAGTACAGTGATTCTGTGCAGCTTTCACTGAAATGGAATAAAGTCAAAAATGCAAAGGGCTATAATATCTATGAACAGAAAAATGATGGAAGCTTTGTGAAAGTGCTTACAACTAGCAAAACTATGTATGAGAAAAAAGTAAAGTCAAATGCAATCTATAAATACTATATATGTCCATATGCTTCGATAAATGGAAAAAAGGAAGAGGGGGAGCCATCTGAAAGTAAAGAGATAGCTATTCCTAAACTTAAGGATGATTATAATAACGAAATAAAAGACATTAATGCGCTTGTTAATCTTGTAAAGCCTGTGGCTCAAGATAAAGCAAAAGAAAATAAAATCAATGAGCTAGAAGAAAGAAAACGGGAGCATGATAAATATACAAGTGATAAGATTAAAGAAATTGGAATTCCTAATATTACTTGGTCAAACGAAAATGAGTATAAGCGGAAGACTAAAGCACTTGGTGAGGAGTTAGCAAAATACCAATATCAATATACAATCGCGACTTTGGACACTTCAAGAGAGGGAAAGGCTAAGGCGGCAAAATTATTGGAAAAAGTTAACAGCCTTACAGCGGAGCTGGAGGCATTGCAAGAAGCTCGCGCAAAGCAAGCAAAGATAGAGGCACTCCTAGAGGCGAAAGAAAAGTACAATAAAAATATTGATAATCAAATAAGTAATGTAATGGTAACTCAGGCGGAAGTGTTGGAGCAAGCATATATTTTAATAGATCAACGAGCTTATAATGGATTGAGATATACCATCGTGTCATATTGGAAGAAATCAATGACTACAACAAGAATTTATGAGATATATGATAACGCTGATATTGTACTGAACCAGTACGGAGGAAGTGCTTCTAAGGTTATTAGTGAGATTAAAGAGTTGTATCAGGCAGCGTAGCAAAATTGATGAATTTATTCAGTTTCGAGTGTGAAAATATGCAATGAATTTAGAGATGAAATTATGAGGAACAAATCCAATGAATTATATGAAAGAATATGACGAGACAAATCCAATTTCTATTGAGTCATATGCCCAGAAATTAATCGGGAAAACTTTTCGAGAAATTATCGATGAAGATGAGGAAAACTTATATAATGGTCCATGGGATATTGAAGATTCTATTTTTTCTTATGATGGGCAGGCGATTGTCGATAAAACAAAAAGAAACAAAGGAAACTTAGGTCAAATCATTGAAGAACGTTTTTTTCATTATAAGTGTAATAGTGATTCGAGAGCAGACTTTCCAGAGGCAGGAGTTGAGTTAAAGGTAACGCCCTATAAGATAAATAAGAATGGTTCACTATCTGCAAAAGAACGTTTGATTTTAACGATGATAGATTATTTTGATGTGGTAAATGAGAAATTTGAACAAAGTCATTTATGGAAGAAGTCTAAGTTGATTTTGTTGGTGTACTACTTATATCGCAAAGAAACTCAATCTAATCTGGATTATCAGATAGGATACTCCAGATTATTTACGCCGCCTGAGCAGGATATTAAAATTATTAAGCATGACTATGAAGTTATTGTCTCAAAGATACGAGAAGGTAAGGCCCACGAATTGTCAGAGGGTGATACTTTATATCTTGGAGCAGCTCCAAAGGCAGCAACTTCTAAAAATAGAAGAAAACAACCATTTAGCAATGAATTAGCTAAACCAAGAGCATTTGCATTTAAGAGCTCATATATGACATATGTGCTCAATAATTATATCGTTCCAGGAAAAGTAACCTATGAACCTATCCTTTCAAATAAGTGTGTAGATTCTTTTGAGGAATATGTTGTAGAAAAGATTAATCGGTATAGAGCATATTCTGTTGAAGAACTGTGTTCAGCATTTGACATAGAAACAGACAAGAAGCCAAAGAATCTTGAGTCTATGTTGGCATATAGAATACTGGGAATAAAAGGGAATCATGCAGCGGAGTTTGAGAAAGCAAATATTGTAGTTAAGACAATAAGAATAGAAAAAAATGACAGAATAAAAGAAAGTATGTCATTTCCTGCCTTTAAATTTAAGGAACTTGTTGAAGAAACCTGGGAAAATTCGACTTTTGGTAATTATTTAAGGGAAACAAGATTTCTCTTCGTTGTCTACAAATTTGATAGTAACAATACTTTGAGACTCAGAGGTTGTCAATTTTGGAATATTCCATATGAAGACCTTGAAGTAGAGGTTAAAGCTGTATGGGAGCGAACTAAAAAGGTTTTACAGGATGGACTGCAGGTTACTGTGGTAAATGGTGTGAGGAAAAATAATCTTCCAAAGGCGAAAGATAATAGAGTCAGTCATGTTAGACCTCATGCAAAAAATGCACACGATACATATGAGTTACCAGACGGAAGAATGTTTCCAAAGCAATGTTTCTGGCTCAACAATAGTTATATATATGCACAAATACAGGATGAAATTAAAGGTTGATCAATCGCAATTTTTATGCTATTATAGAGGTATAATAACTAGAAAGAGGATAAATCGATGAAAAAAACGGTCTGCGAATTATTTGCTGGGGTAGGAGGTTTCAGGTGCGGTCTTAACTCTATAGCGAACGTAGAAGATACAAAAAATCCTGAAAAGTGGGAGACAGTGTGGTTTAGTCAGTGGGAACCAGCTAATAAGAAAATACAATGGGCGCATGGCTGTTATGTTAATAGATTTGGAAACAGGTTTGATATTAATAGAAAAGATACAACGAATATTGATATTAATCTTGTGGATAAAAGTACAATACCTGACCATAATCTTTTAGTCGGAGGATTTCCTTGTCAAGACTATTCTGTAGCTTCCTCTCTTGCAACATCAAAGGGATTAGAGGGTGAAAAGGGAGTTCTTTGGTGGGATATTAGAGATACATTAGAAAAAAAGAAGCCACCTTTTGTACTTCTTGAAAATGTGGATCGATTAATAAAAAGCCCGGCTAAACAGAGGGGGAGAGACTTTGCCATTATATTAGCGTGCTTTAGAGATTTAGATTATACAGTAGAATGGCGGGTAATTAATGCAGCAGAATACGGCTACCAGCAAAGAAGAAGAAGAGTCTTTATTTTTGCTTATAAGAATAATACAAAGTATGCGAGACGTATCCTGCATCAATCAAAATATAATTTGAAAGCGAAACCGCAGGAGAATTCAAACAGCGCGGAAGACTTATTATTTTGCAATGGATTTTTTGCAAAAAGTTTTCCTGTCGTGAGAAAAGAAAACAATATAATTGAAAACCAAATATTACCGAAGAACATAGGGGAATTATCAAATTCTTTTTCATTTTGGTTTGAAAATACTGGAATTATGAAAGAGGGCATTATTTATACAGTAAAGACTGAGTCGTCGTATAGAGGTGAACAGATTACATTGGGTGATATTATGGAAGATGGAACTGTTGATGAACAGTTTTTTATTCCTAAAGAAAGACTATATTATACTGAGCCTGATGTCACTCATAGTGATGAGACGGAAAAGAGATTATCTGACAGTGAGCGTAAGACATGGCAATACATTAAAGGTGCTAAAAAATTGCCTAGAAAGGCAGCGAATGGTCATGAATATATATTTTCAGAGGGTCCAATTGCAATGATTGATGAGTATAACAAACCTGCAAGAACAATGCTGACAAGTGAAGGCTCTTTTAGTAGGACTACGCATATCGTGAGAGATAAATTGACAGGCAGAATTCGACTATTAACTCCTATTGAAATGGAGAGAATACAAGGGTTCCCGACAGACTGGACAAAAGAGTGTCTGGTAGATGGAAAAAGAGTAGAGATGCCTGTAAATAAACGAAGATTTATGATGGGTAATGCATTAGTGGTAAACTTAGTGAATCAAATGGAAAAGCAGTTGTCTGAAATCTTTGATGAGGAATAAAAAAGTTTGGCAATTTTTCGCTTTGCGAAACTCAAAATAGCATATTCATTAATATAATATATTAATGAATTGAATAATAATTAATTAAAAAATAATTAATTATATATAAATTCTGGATGGTTGAAATGCAGACTTACATCTAATTGGCTGTAAAAACGATTGCAATAACCTATAGATAATCATTGCTTCTTGATTCAAAGAAATAAAGGACGAGAGGCTTGCTGCAATAACAGTCTAAAGCATCTGTGACTTTTATTTTGATAGAAATTATAAAAGAGTATAAATGATGCTGAAATCAAACAATGTGCATAATGACATAATTTAAAATAGTTTGTTGTTTTGTCAATGATGTGACACCAAAAAGGGAGCATCAATTTGACGATATGGTATCATGAGAATGCAATTCTAAAGATGCCCTTTTCTCCAAAGGTGTAGCCCACCCAAGGACT